>CAYGVY010000076.1:0-5951 GCA_964353435.1 uncultured Thermoplasmatales archaeon
ATGACCATTAAAATTAATTGTGAAGAATCAGTCTGGTACATCCTCCCCCTTATCAGGAAAGAATTCGCAAAAAGCTTAATCAAGGATCATGGGCTAACCCAAAGAAAGGCAGCGGAAAAACTCGGAATAACGGAGTCAGCCGTCTCACAGTATATTTCAAAAAAAAGAGGGGACTTAAAAATATCCGACCCATCAATCCAGAAAGAAATCAAAGTCTCCACAAAACGAATTGTAAATGGAGACGTGGAAGTAATGAAAATTGAAATCTGCAGGGTGTGCCATCTTCTGCAAGCAAAAGGGATATTAGAAAAAAAATAATTGTTTTATTTATAACATAAATGCTGTCACAGCAATGCTTGCAACAGTTGCCTTTCCGGAATCATCATATGCTTTTACACTGATTGTTCGCTTTCCCAGGGTAAACGTATGCCAGCTCCACTCGTACGGCTCCTGGGTGACCGTCGCCATGAGTTTAGTGTTAACGTAAAATTCTACTTTTACGATTTTTGAATCATCATGCGGCGAGGCAACAACCGTTGTTCTTCCCAGTAAAACGGTTTTCCCTGTCATTGTTTTACGGACGGGTTTGCCAAAGCGATGGAAGTATTTCACTGACGGATTTTGTATGCCAACCTCAGGCGGGAGATTCCCACCCTGTATCACCTGGGTTGCACTGACCGCGTCTACATACTGCGCTTCAAAGGGGTTCTTATCAGGTGGTTGTGAATATCCTGTGTGTTTCTCCGCGTTAAAGATGACCGTAAAAATCATCAGATCTTCAGGATCAAGACCTGAGGCATTCATTGTCTTTGTAAATGAGATATCCCCACTCCCCGGTATTTGAATATCTCGATTCATAAGGAAATCAAGAAATGAGAAATGCTGTGGTGTACCTCCCTGCCATTTCGTAGAAATAATCTCAGTGATATAGACACGCAATCGTCCGCTGTACGCTGATGTCTCTTGATTGGTTGCAACAATATTGACCGTTATGAGGTTTGTTTGATTATTCCAGTGTGCACTTGTGTTTACGAAGATTTTTGGGGTGGTTCGCGCGGCCGCAGAGGTAATGTTTTTTTCGAAATCTGATTTCTGAATCTTGCTTCCGACGAGCACCGTATACCCCCCATCGATATACACGGTCGGATACCCAAGAATATTATATTCAGTAAGCCGCTCCAAAGCCTTCGGATTGTCAAGCGGTAAACTTACATAATAAAACGGATAGTTACCTGATTTGTATAAATCATTCATGATGACTGAGATTTTAGGACATTCTGAACAAACGATTTTTGTACCAAGCTCAACAAACACAAACCGGGAGAAATTCTGAGAACTGTTCCCTGCCCCGTCATTCGAATCGTTGTCATCGGGGGTGTTGCTGGCATTATTTATGACGGTTATGATGTAAAATAAGCTACCATCCGTTGAAGGGTCACCTACTGGTCCATTACCTGCGGTATCATCCACCGTTACATAATAGTACCAGCTTTCATTGGAGTCATTAGGGAGAGAGATATCAGCTGTTCCAGTCAGGATTGATTTTGAGCTCCATGCAAGAGCACCAGCGGGCTTGTAATACAATTTTGCAGAAGTGACACTGGCATCGTCAGTAAAAGTTGTTGAAATTGTCATCGTGCTTCCTGAAGCCGCGGTTGCATTACCAGTAATTGAAGTAATAATCGGTGAGAGAGTATCAACCGGCTCTTTTGTTTGTTCTTTATTATCATTTGGTTGGTTGGTCGTTCCAATGAATAAGAGGGCATATCCTGAAGAGACAAGAAGGATTGATACAAGGATGAATATAGCGATTTTAAGGGAGGTCTTCATAGCCATAGTATATTGTGTCGTTAGGATATATAAATTTAACGATTGTTAAGTTTTTTACACTTTTTATTACAAAAACAAAAAAATAACTCGTTTTTACTCCTGTTAGGTCTTCATGTATTGTCCCAGGTTCCCCGCAAACGTCGCCATAAAAGGATACAGCCCAAGACCCAAACTCCGAAACGTTCTAAAACCCATATACGGAATGGAACTAAAATACCGAGTAATTTTTCGAAAACCCTCTTCCAATTCCTCTTTTGTCATGTTGAGTGGTTGAAACACAACGTTTTTTCTATTATATTTAGACCAGTCTTTTGTAAGTATCCGCCCCTCTTTTTCTAGACGATTGAAAAGAGGAGTACCTGGGTAAGGGGTCAGGATAGCAAAATTCACTGCATCAATACCAAGTTTCCCAATATGTATCTGCATCACATTAAAAATGTCAGGAGTATCTTCATCAAAACCTAAAACAAACGTCCCAAAGACTGCCATTTTATATTTATGTATTTTTTTTACGGCACGTGCGTAATCCTCAACAACATTTGTTTTTTTGTGCGCACCGTTTAGCGATTCTTGGGAAAAAGTCTCAAATCCGCTGATCCATTCGATGCAGCCTGCTTCATGCGATAAACGAAGCAACTCTTCGTCCTCAGCCAGGACATCGACATTACCACCACAAATAAATTTTTTCTTTAATCCTCGCATACGTCGAAACAGCTCTTTTGTATAGATTAAATCAATCGTCAATGAAAAATCAGTGAAAAAAAAGATTTTTTGCTGAAGGGAAGAAATTTCTTCAATAACATCATCGAAAGGTCTTGCTCGAAATACTGCACCATCGCGAATATTTGCATCTTGACAAAAATCGCATTTATGAGGGCAACCTCGTGTTGCTTCAATAGAATTTGTAAGTTGAAGACTTTTTAATTTAATCTTATGTGTTGAAGGGAGCACAAGCGAATCATGACTATCACTTGAGGTATAGAATGGTTGCATAGTTCCTTTCTCAAGGTCCTTAATAACAACAGGCCAAAGGGTAACAGCATCACCAACAATCACGCTATCCGCGTGTTGCTTTGCTTCCTCAGGTAATGCAGAAGGATGATAGCCACTTAACACAACAATTCTTCTTTTTTCCCTAAAAATATCTGCAATTTCGTAGGCTCTTGGGGCAAGCGCGGTTTTAAAATTGATATGAACAACGTCGTAATGAGTATCGAAATCAATTGTTCTGTTTCCTTCGAGAATTGTAAGGTCATGATGGGGTGGGGTGACTGCTGCTAATTGTCGTGCGGTGATGACGGTTGGAACAAATGAAAAGGAATAAAGAAACGATCGATCAAATGAGGTGAACGCATTACTGATGCTCATTTCATCGGTAATTAAAATTCGCATGCAGTATTGAAAAGGTAATGGACATTAAAAAGTTGGTGTAAAACAGATTTTCTTAAAAATATGTTTTATTTGTACACCAAAACAACGCAGGATGGTAACCGCAGGTTTCTGCCCGTCTCAGTGGCCATTGCCTCATGAAAAATATCTAAGGCTACAGGATATCCTTTCTTTATTTTCAATGGAAATCCAAGGGGGACATACGGGTCATTCAGGTACACATTCTGTTCGTCTAAACCAGTGACGACAACCCAGTGGAAGACATTCTCACCAAGGATGGGTTTCAGATTCACAAAAACGATAGGAGGAATCTTCTTATGGAGCGAGTCACTTATCACTGCAATAGTGTCTTTTCCATGCTGGATGGGTATTTTTAAACGGCTAGTATTATAAGAAACGATGTTTTCGATAAGGGTAGCCAATTGAGGAAAATTTGGATAAGCATCTGAGAATTTCGTCTTTTGATAAATTTCTATTTTAAAACCGAGTTTTGCTGCGGTTTCCGCTAATCCAAATTGAAATGTACCTCCAAATAAGAAGAAAGAATAACTCTTTTTCCAGAGTTGAAATTCAAATCTCCTAGATAGCTCTATGGAAGGATCCCAATATTTCATCACCATCATAAGACAAGCAGGACCGCAGGTCGCAGTACGAGTCTGCTGAAAATACGGAACATCTAAGAAAGCAAGATTTCCGTGGACATTACTCATAGTTCCCGATATCCGCTGTGTTTTAAAAAACACTCGTAAGTAACAATTCAGATGATTTCTTACATGGGTCTAAGAGTCCCGGCAAACACCTGCCAGGCAAGTGCAGATTTTGCAACTAAACTCAGAACGACATACATTCGTTCGCCATACAGATAGTCTTTCCATTTTCCAATTTTCTTATACTGTAAGAACATGTTGACTGCAAACAAATTAAAAAACACCGCAATGGTAATAAAAATTGCAATAACAAAATCTGGTACAGATCCTGCGGTGATGAGCGGAATAAAGATGACGATCCAGGGGACAAAACCAGCGATACACCCTATAGTGTAGGACGTCCAATTCGTTTTTGTCGTCGTTTGATTATGGATCTCCATCATAAGACCCATTAGGTTCATGACCGCGGTAAGGGTAAATAACGCAAGCAAGGTCCCAAAATCATATATCGTAACAAGCATAGCGATAATAAAAATCATCAACGATGCACTGAAAGAATATTCATACCATCGAGCAGGATTGATATGTTTTTTTAGATTTCTTACATACCACTCGTAGAAGACGGTGGATAGAAGAATGTGAGCGGCAGCCGACATAAAAAGAAACAAGGCAACAAGTGGTCCAATTTGTATATTAAAAAAGGTTTCTGATACCGGAGAAATCGTTTGTGTTACTGCATTATACTCTGGGTGTGTATAGGTTAAGGGTAGGGTAAACGCGTTACTAAGTATCAGCATTAAAATTCCTTGGATCATATGGATAATTCCCATAACTCCGTTAAAGATTCTTAATTTTTTAAACCGTTTATCTCCCAGCTCAGCGAAACATTCTATTTTTTTAGGATCACACGTTCCCGCAGGAACGTTAAACGTACCGTAGGTATTGCATTTTGGACAGTTCACATGTAATTTTTCTTCAGGTTTACCTTGGATAGTAAATTGATGTTTACACTGCGGACACATAATTTTCATTTCAACCATCTTATAACAACTCCTCAATCGATTCATAGAATGAACGCATTTTATCTATATCTTCTTTGTGGAGGTGTTACATTTGCCTCCTTGTAATAAGGACAAAAAATATATAAGATAGATAATACTGATCATATCTTATGAAACGATTGATTATAGTCTTCTTTACTTTGATATCTAGTATCCTTTGTCTACTTCCCACCGTACTTGCTCATGTACCCTATTTGGAGCATCGTGACTCCTCTGTGCAACAACCATTTCAAGTGCGAAGATCCATCACACAATCGATAGCGGTTTATTCCTGGCTGAAAATAGATGGAATTAACCTCTCAACTGATATCGATGTCTATAGTTTTACTATCAAGAATCAACCGTTACGGATTTACCTTGAAGTCATTGTACCGGTCTGTGACGGATATTATGCGAATTTTACCCCATGGTTCGCGTTAGTTGGCCCTGGGCTTCCGCCCCCTAATCAAACACTTCCTTTTACGCTTCCTCAGGGGTATGGTGCGATTGTATTAGAGGATGTTCCCCCGGGTCAGCCTCGTGAGCAGTTTTATGAACCATTCGGCGGAAAATCGTACTACCAAGGACCACGGTTTGATGAGACAATAAACATTTCAGGAACCTATTATGTCTATTACTGGGACCCTTACCAAAAAGGAGGAGACTACGTTGCTGTTTTGGGATATAAAGAACTGTTTCCACCTATGGATATACTCCGAGCATTAATCAATACCCCTTTAATACGACATGACCGTGAACTGCACCTACCGTCTAGCCAGTAAAATGAGTTTATGAAAGCAGAACAACAGAAAAAACAACTTCATGACTTATTCATAAAACAACGGTTTGCTGTTATTGCCACGCAAGCGAATAACGAACCGTACACCAGCTTGGTTGCGTTCTCTTCAACAGAGGATCTTTCTTATCTTATTTTTGCCACGTTGCGACAAACACGAAAATACGAAAACATTATACAAAATGCAAAAATCTCCATGCTTATCGATAATAGAGAAAACCTTTCATCGGATGTTAAAAATGCTATTGC
>CAYGVY010000077.1:0-5931 GCA_964353435.1 uncultured Thermoplasmatales archaeon
CCGGAAAGCTACCCCGGTTTTATCATCACCGGTGATCGGGTGAAAATATTGGAACACTGCCCGGTTTGCAATCGAGAAGGACCAGTGCTTGATGTCGAGGTAACCCGCATTCCTGGTGTTGAAGGACGAGGATGCGCAGCGGTGATGGCTGAACTTATGCATCAGGATGGTGAAGAACATGGTACGTTTCCCGTCGGATGAATGGATAAAAATCTTCAGAGAAGAACTCAATAACAATAAAGCCTATGAAGAAGCTGCAAAAGACTGGGAAGGGGATTTCCTTTTTGTGATTACCCCGGATGAGAATTTGAAAAAAGAAACCGTGTTTTACATCGATCTCTGGCATGGAAAATGCAGAGATGCTTATCTTGTGAAAGGTGAAAAAAATGCGATGTTTGTTTTCAAAGGGCCGTATTCTAACTGGAAGAAAGTCATCAGAAAAGAACTTGATCCCATACGAGGGTTAATCAGAGGATTGTTCACCGTAGAAGGTGATTCTCGGGTCATCCTTGACCAGGCCAAAGCAGCCCAAGAACTGGTGAACACCGCAAGTAAGATCCCGGTTGTCTTTTGAAGGGTAGATACATGGGAAGAACCATTGATTGTTTTTTCTGGACTCCAAACCTTGGTGTTGAAGATGGTTTAGATTTTACCTATGAAGAGGTCGGCAATGACATTACACTTAAAAAACCGATTTTCACTATTGGCGTTCTTGAGAAAATTATTGAAGGGATAAAAAAAGCGCGACAAGACTACCTTCTCAACCACGACATCCCTGCAGTTCTTGATGCAATCGACAAGGTAAATGCTCTCTGGATTGACCCAGGATACGAGGGAAGAAAAATAGCACGAGAGGTCCTGCCAACAGTGACCGGTTTTTCAGTAGAAATGATTGAATCCTGGGGTTTTGATTATTTTTTCGACATCCTTAAAAAAGAAAACCTCCCTTTATTAGGGAAACTCCAACCAAATAATTTCAGGGAGTTTTCAAAGCTCGGCGATGGCCTTGTGAAGGCCTACGGCAAATCATACATTCATCATTCCAATTACCAGCCGGAAGTCATCGGTCATATCTGTGCAGGGAACATCCTTGGCCTTGCAGCCTTTGAAATGGTGATGGATAAACTTGTTGATGCGGCAACCTGGGTGAAAGTCGCCTCGGAAGAGCCTGTGTTTGGTGCGCTGTATGCAAAATCTATTGAGGAAGTTGATCCCTCTCTTGCGCATACGATAGCGGTCCTCCCATTCGGAAGTGACAATAAAATGGTGCAGGAGTTTCTTTTCTCAAAATCAGATATCGTGCGAGCTACCGGGGGAGAAAACGCGCGGAAGAGTCTTTCTGAGTTGGCAGAGAAATACAAGGTTCCTCTCGCTGGCCACTGGCATAAGTTTAGTTTTATTACTATCGCACGAGAGTACCTCGATACACAAGCTCGTGAGATCGCGGAGTTAGCCTCACTTGATGTATGTGCATGGGACCAACAAGGGTGTTTCTCTCCGCAGGAAATATTTGCTGAGACAGGGGGAAGTGTTTCACCAAAAGAATTTGCCAAGCTGCTTGCTGAGGAAATGGAGACGACGTCGCGTGCTCTTCCTAAGGGAACAAATTCAGGGAAGATACAGGTGTTAGACGGCTATTACCAGTATTTTACAAAGGAGCTGATGGGCGAACCAGTGAAAATCTTTCCGTCACCGACCCATCAATGGCTTGTGATCTATGACGAGAGCACCATGAATTTTGAGCCCTCTCCATTATTTAGAGTTATTCGGGTAAAACCAATTTCAGATATTATGGAAATCCCAAAGCGGGTCAAACCAATTGGCACTTTTTTACAGACCGTTGGCGTTGCTATCTCCCATGATCGTTTGATTCCTTTTGCGGATGCTATGGGTGAAGCAGGAGCCACCAACATTCGGACGATTAGTGGAATGACTCTGCAGAAAGCCTGGGAGCCATGGGATGGAAGATTCCCTTTAAATGAACTTTTTGAACATGATGCTGTCCACTGGGTGAGCATTGACACAAGAGATATTGCAACAGAGATAAAAACTGCTCTTCAACGGAAACGATCAATTGTTAATCAGCCTCTCTCGCGTAAGACGGTCCTGAAAAAATAACACTCGCCCTTACTTCTTTTTTAAAAAAGAAAAATAGGCTTTTCTCTATAAAATTTTTAAAGTCAGGGGTCTAGTTTTTTCAAGTCTGGGAGGTAAGAAAAGAAATAAAAACTTTTCTCACAAAAAACACTAGACCCCTGAAGAGGTATTGAATACAAATTGAAAAACCTTCGCAACAAAAAAAATGATCGTCCTATTTCTCTAATGAATGAAAGTTGTAATATAATGTACACCAAAATTCTCTTATAGTTCATACATATTCCTGGCTCACCTGTCATATAGAAACATTTAAATTATAGTAATATAACAATATAATGTAACAATATATATATCGAGATGGGAAGCAGCCTTGTGATAAGCTTCCAAAAAAAAACACCAAGGAGATGAAAACTATGCCATATACATTTACCTTTGATTTATCAAAACTCTCTCAAGCTATATTCAAAGATATCGCAAAGATATCTGAAAAAGATAAACTTAATGAGAAACTCGCGAACATGGCACGAAACCTTGTCGACAAATTTAACGTCGACAAACATACGGGACTACCCATCAGCGATTCTATCACCGTTATCGAAGATCTTATCCACATCAACTTGAAAAACAGTCTTCAAAAAGAACAATTTCTTCAAACACAAAAAAGAGCACTGTTTCTCCCGCACTGTTGCAGAAAATACATGGACTCACGCTGTCATGCCACCTTTGATACCATCACCGCCTCATACACCTGCAATCATTGTTCCACCGATTGTCTCGTTCATCAAGCGACTGTTCTATCAGTGCAGCGGAATTATGATATCTATGTGCTCCCGGGTGCATCTTGTGTCAGAAAAATATTCCAGAAAAAACACTATGAAGGTATCGTCGGGGTCGCCTGCACCGATGAATTAAAACTGGCATCCACCATCCTTGAACAACATAACATCCATGCACAAGCAATCCCTCTGATAAAAAACGGCTGCTCAGAAACACGATTCGACTTTGAGACCTTAGAACAAATACTTACCTATAATGGAAAAAACTCCCCGGGGCGGCAAGATCCAACCAAAGCACCATCCAACGCACCACTGCCACAGAACGTACCTATGTAATGTGCAGATACTGTTCAGGGTTTGCCTCAAACGCTTTTTTACATCCAGGTGCGCAGAAGTAATACGTCTTTCCTTTATAGACACTGGTGAATTTCGCTGTTTTCTCATCAACCGTCATCTTACAGATAGGATCAATCGCCATTTATCTTCACCTCCTTTGCCGGCGGTTTATATCGTTTCAATAACAACGAAAGGGTAACGACCGTCACCGAGCTTAATGCCATGGCAAGCCCAGCAAACTCTGGTCGAAACGTTACACCAAAAAAGGGATAGAGCACCCCTGCAGCAACCGGGATCAATGCGGTATTATACGCAAACGCCCAGAACAAATTCTGTTTAATACGAACCATCACTTTCTTGCTTAATTGCACTGCGGCAACGGAATCCAGCAGATCACTTTTCACAAGCACAACCTCGCCACTCTCAATTGCCACATCTGTACCACTGCCAATAGCAATACCGACATCAGCCTGAGCAAGTGCAGGAGCATCATTAATCCCATCACCGACAAACGCGACAACCTCCCCTGCTGCCTGAAGCTTCTTTACTTCACTTGCTTTTTCCTGCGGGAGGACCTCCGCACGTACCACATCGATGCCGATTTGCCGCGCAATCGCTTGTGCGGTCCGCACATTATCACCAGTAATCATCACAACTTTCAAACCCATCGCTTTGAATTTTTGAATCGCAGACTTTGTCGTCTCCTTCAATGTATCTGCTATACCGATGAGACCAGCGAGTTTCTGATCAAACCCAATGAACATGACCGTCTTCCCTTCCGTTTCCAAACGAACTAGCATCACCTCAACGTCCTTAGACCATGAAACATCTCTTTCTTTGAAGAGCATCCGATTTCCAATCAGCACTTCAGTTCTCTTCACGGTCGCCTGCACTCCTTTGCCGGCAAAGGTATCAAAACCTATGCTTTCATCCAATGAAAGATGGCGCTCTTGTGCTTTTTTAACTACTGCCTTTGCTAAAGGATGCAATGAATTTGTTTCAACACTTGCTGCCATCTGCAATACCATGGTATCCTTCACCCCGAAACCAAGAATGTCTGTTACCTCCGGTTTTCCCTTCGTCAGAGTCCCGGTTTTATCAAACACAATTGTGGTGACTTTCTCAGACACCTCCAGAGCCTCACCGTTCTTTATGAGAATCCCAAGTTCAGCGCCACGACCAATACCAACCGTGACCGCGGTAGGCGTCGCAAGACCCAATGCACAGGGACACGCAATCACCAGCACAGAAATCAAAGCAGTAAGACTAAATAGCAAAGTACTCCCAAGGAGAACGTACCAGACAAGAAAAGAAACAACAGCGATAGTCAACACGACCGGGATGAAATAACTCACGGCAGTGTCAGCAATGCGTTGGACTGGAGGTTTCGAACCCTGTGCTTCTTCAACAAGTTTGATGATTTGTGCAAGCATTGTATTTTTACCAATCTTTGTTGCTTTTACCATTAGGACGCTATTCGTATTGATCGTCCCACCAATGACCGTGCTACCGTCTTTCTTCACCACGGGGATAGGTTCCCCGGTCACCATGGATTCATCAACGTAACTTTCTCCTTCAACGACTACTCCATCAATAGGAATCTTTGCCCCAGGTTTTACTACTACGACATCGTTTATCTGAACATCCTCTATCGATACCTCGATTTCCTTGTTCTCCCGACATACGATCGCGGTTTTTGGTTGAAGGCCCATCAGCTTCTTTATCGCATCCGATGTCTTTCCCTTCGCTTGTGCTTCAAGATACCTCCCCAGCATCAGAAACGTCGCCAGTAACACCGCTGTTTCATAAAACATAAACTCCCTGGTGAGAACAAATTGAAACGTACCCATCACACTTGAGAAAAACGCAACACCAATCCCCATGGAATACATCACATCCATCGTCAGATTCTTATTACGAAGAGCACGATACCCAGCAGAAAAAATCGGATAACTAATATAGAGAAAAACAGGTGTTGAAATAACCAGCGACAGATACGACAACAGTTCCATCGAAATCCCTGCATGAACATACATCAGAATCATCAAGGGAACACCGACGAAAAACCCAATAATAATCCTTCGACGTTTTTCCTGTAAGTTTTTTTGACGAACCTGCTCTTCACTCGTTCCTTTTTCATCACCTTCGGTACCAAGGTATTGATACCCAGCATCCTCGATAGCTTTTTTCATAGCAGAAATCGAAGTCATTCTTGGGTTAAACGCCACAACTGCTTTTTCTGTCGAAAGATTCACCACAACAGAAAGAACGCCCTCAAGCTGAGTCAATGCACCGGTTACTGTTTTTTCACAGGTGACACAGGTCATCCCACCGATTTTCACTAATACTATTTCATTGACAACCTGATAACCAGCCTGGCTTACCGCTGTATCCATATCACGAAGAGCAACCTTGGAGGGATCATATTCCACGGTAGCAAATTCATTGGCTAGGTTTACCTCAGCCTTGGTTACACCAGGTAGACTAGCAAGGGATTTTTCGATGGTTGACGCACACATCGCACACGTCATCCCTGAAATTTTCAACTCTGCTTTTTTTTGGTTTTTATTCATGAACCAAGCTCCCCTACATCTGTTTTAGAACACATCAATCTATATATAAATTATCTATACGTCGAGAAAAAAGAAAACATAAAATTATTTCAACTGATTCTCTTACTCCATCATCCTATGCAACCATCAGTTAGCATTAGAAAAGCATC
>CAYGVY010000078.1:0-2528 GCA_964353435.1 uncultured Thermoplasmatales archaeon
GGACAAAACAAGCAGACAACTGTCCGAGTTCGGTTCCCGCGTTCATAAGGGTCGGTGAGTTCGGAAGAAACTCAAGGTTACACATCACAGTGAAAAAATCCTCTTCGGTTCTCTTCGAGTTTGTTCCATATTTATTATCCACAACAGCGATTGCCTTTGCGACACGTCGGAACATCTGCGTTGGTGTTTCAATGATATTGCCATTTTCATCTTTCAGGAGGTACCGCTCTTCAAGCACTTTTAGGGCGTTGACCTCAAGTTTCAAATCATCTCGTATTTTGAAATACTGTTTTATTTCTCGTGCAATTCCCCGTGAGCGTCGATACAACGAATAGACTTTATACACTCGTTCTTCTCGTTGCTCAAGGATATCTTCAACGGTTTCTTGAATCTGTTCAATATCGGGGATACCATTCAAAAAAGTTGATTTTTTATCGTGGAGGGAATCAACAATTTCTTTGGTGAGGAATTCAGCTTTTTTTCTGTTTTTTATATCTAAAGCAAACATTGCCTTCTGAATAGCAACCGTAATTTTTTCAGCATTAAAAGCAACAAGCTCCCCAGTTCTTTTCCGAACATGTGTGATCATCATATGTTCTAATCGTTGTTTCGTTATAAAAACATATATGACCAAACGTTTATGCCAGATTATATTGGAATATCATAAAAAGAGGAAATTGCTATACCATCGTTAGGCAGAAGGCGATTGTATGTTCCAAGAAATAACCTACTATCTTATTGGTGGAATCTCTTTTATTGTTTATTTGGGGATTCTAACCTTCATCTTGTTTTTTATCACGGGGATGATTGCGATACTTAGACGAAAAGGAAAAACAAAGATCCCGGTACAATGGCATTTCCGTCTTGCGTACCTATCACTTACTCTTGGAGGCATTCACCTCATTTTAGGAGTATTTTCATATATATAAAAAGATATATTGCATTTCCATAATATTAAAATAACTCATTACCATTCGCACATCTATCGGTAGAGATAGGGAGATTATTATGAAGACTCAGAAAAATAGTCATGAACAAAAGCAGGTTTTATTTTGGAGACGTGGCGTTCTCGTCCTTCTATTTTTAGTGACTTTAATTGTCATGCCTTACACGGTTTGTGCCAATGCACCATCCGGTATGACTGTTTCATACAACCTTGAAACACAAGATCTGCGGGTGACCATTACACATCCGGTGAGTGACCAAACAACCCATTATATTTATGTGGTAAAAATAGAGAAAAACGGTGTGCTGTATAACACATCCCTCTATGATAGTCAACCGGACCTAAACAGTTTCACCTATACCTATCAAGTCAACGCTAAAACCAGTGATATTATCGATGTCACTGCATCATGTATACAAGGTGGTTCAAAAACTATACAACATACTATCGCAATAAACAATGGTGAGAGTAAAAAATCCACTCCAGGTTTTGAGGTTATTGTTCTATTGGGTGCTGTAGTCATCAGCCTGGCCATATTACGGAGAAAATAGATTCACTGACGACCCTGCAGATCGAGGGACCCTTTCTCAAGAACTTCTAGCGCGTTCTGTAATGTTCGTTCATCACAACCGTAGGACAATCGAACAAAACCTTCCAGGTTGAAAAACGCACCAGGGTTTACTAATATCTTCTGCGTTTCAAATAAGTATTTGCAGAGATCAACAGAAGGGATATCCATTATATATTTAGGGAAACAAACAATTCCACCATCGGGCTCAATCCACTTAAACCACTCTTTGTGGTGGTTCATCCATTTCTTGAGGAGATCAAGGTTTGTTTTCGCTCTTTTCTGGAATCGTTTGATAAGGTTCGCTCGAGCGTTACTGAGGATACAAGCAGTCATAATCTCTGAAGTATATGATGCTACAGCTGTTGAATGTGCTTTGAGCTTCTGGCAGAGCATTGCTATTTCTTGTGGCGCGATAATCCAGCCGGTATGAAGTCCGCCTAAACCATAGATCTTTGTTGCACTTGACGTCACAATCACATTCGGCATCCCAAATGAAGAAGGTTGTGAGGTAAAGGATCCATCGAGAAAGATTTCATCGACGAGTACATACGCACCATGTTCTTCTGCTATCTCAGCAATTGTCTTGATCGTTTTTTGATTCGTCAAGACACCACTGGGATTGTGAAGGTTCGTGAGTACAACAAGCTTGGTTTTTTCGGTGATAAGGCTCGAAAGTGTTTCACTATCAACTCTGAACATATTTTCAAACTTTCTCGGCCAGTTAATTCGCCGAGCACCAAGCATCTCCGGGGTCAGCCACATCGGTTGATACCCTGGCTGTTCGATAATGAAATCATCTCCTTGAGAAAGGAGGGAGGAGAACACAAGGAAGTTCGCCTCAGACGCCCCCGTAGTCGTTACGATATTATCTGGTGTGCAGTTATAGATCACACTCAGAGTTTCTTTTAGCTCGTGAGCGCCATATTGTGCGTTTAAACCAAGATCAAAATTTTTTGGAAGTGTAAAACCAGTATATTTTTGATATTCTTCCATAGTTAACCCATAAATGTT
>CAYGVY010000078.1:2628-5928 GCA_964353435.1 uncultured Thermoplasmatales archaeon
GTCATGAGTTGCAAAACTAACGACCATATCACCGGTATCGGGGCACGCAGTCCATTGGTTCCATGCCTCTGCCATTCCGGTCCCTTTCCCTAATATTTCGATAAGTCTTAAGAGAATATTATGATCTGCACGGTACCCATTTTGCAGTACCCGCATGGTTTCATTCAGATCCATGGTGCTCCAGGATGCATTTATTTTATTGCTCACGGATGAGTATAACTGGTAGACCGCAAAAAACGGACAATTGGTTTTTTTATAGAGGAGCAGGTTGAGAAATCCGATGAAACCGGTAGGGTCGTAGCGTTTTCGTTGGGTGGCTGCGATGGTCGGTTCAAGAAATACGTTGGTTCGTCGTACCACATGATCAAAGTCCCAAAAAGGATGTTTGGATTCAACGGAGTCATTATAGGTGCCAACGTAGGTAAGGTTCGCTGTCTGTTCAACGATAAAACCTTCTGGTGGACTTGCTTGCGAGATGATAAAGTTGAATCCATGTGTTCGATTCGTATTTACTATGCGTATCGCGTCCTCAGCGGTTGTCGCGTAATCAAGGACTTGTTGAACCCGGAAATGATACGGATTTCCCTGAAAGGTTTGGTCTTTACTCCAGCAGATTTGAATACCTAGAGCAACCCCATGCTCATTAACCCCTCCACCGGTGTGAAACGACCCTGCAATCGAAGGACACAGCGAAGCAGAATCATTTGTTGGTTTCCGGACCACAAGCACGGTATTTTCATGGGCATACCTGCCGGTCACTGGATCTTGGATGGTCGAGGGTAAATCAAAACTCCGGGCGTGATACAGTTTTCCATCGATAGTAGCAGGACCCCACGCGGCGATGCCGTAACATCCATGATCTGCATATTCGATCGCTGCGATCGACACCGCGATATCGTTAAATGAGATGTTTGCGCCATCAGCAATCCCTTGTAACTCCTCTTTGTATTTCTGCGGAACATACACACTCATAGTGTCCCACATGGCTAGGAGCGCATCGTAGGAGATAGAAGTGTTTGCAAAGTGCAAAAATGCGCGGATATTTTCCTGAACTTTTTCTCGCAGTAGGAACCCATGTTGGTATCCCATTTGATAATTTGATCCATTCACATGAAGTATCGTGACGTTGTCTCGTTCCTCAAGCCATCCTCCATCTAATAAATCAGCACGAGACGGACTCTGTGCATTTGACCGAGTGTGGTTAAGAGAATTTCCTTGTACGATAGGAAGCGTGAGTACAAGACAAATCAAAACAATCCATAGTTTTCTAATGTGATGATTCCTCCATTTCTATAATAGAGGAGTATCTTTATAAAAATGTTGGTGTAAACCTCTCTCTTAAAACTTACGAAAAACCCTCTAATGAAAAAAAAGAAACATCATAAAAAATTCTCCACAGGCTATTATTTTAATATAACATGATTGTTTATCTCTGTGAAAGAAAAGGAGGCGACGAGAGTGAAAGGAAAAATCGTTCTTATCACTGGTGCAACATCAGGGATAGGAAAAGAAACCGCCCGGGGCCTCGCGACACTTGGTGCAACCGTTGTTATCACCACAAGAGACATACAGAGAGGAGAGCAAACGAAACAGGAACTGATACTCTCAACGAAGAATAAAAACATCGACATACTCTATTGTGATTTGGCTTCTTTTGCATCAATCCGAGGATGTTGTACTGAATTTCTGAAAAAATACGACGCCTTACACGTGTTAATAAATAATGCAGGAATCGTGGATTACCATCGAAGAAAATCAAAAGATGGCATTGAAAACACCTTCGCCACCAACTATCTTGCTCCGTTTCTCATGACGAATCTTCTGCTTGATGTATTGAAAAAAAGCGCGCCAGCTCGGATCATTAATCTCACATCAGGGCTACATTCCGGGACGATTCATTTTAATGATCTGGAATTTAGCCAGGATTTTTCTGCAATGAAGGTGTACGGTCATTCAAAACTTGCAATTATTCTTTTTACAAGACTGTTGGCAGAACAACTCAAAGGAACCGGGGTAACAGTGAATTGTGTCAACCCGGGGATGAGTGCAACAAACCTAGGGAGAGACGCAGGTTGGTTTTCGGCTAGATTTTTTAAAATTTTCGGAAAAGAACCATCGGTTGGTGCGCAAACCCCGATATATCTTGCAAGCTCATCTGATATCGAAACAATCAGTGGAGAGTATTTTGAGAAAAAAACAGTCAAACAGATAAACAAAGAGACCTATGATTTGAACGCTGCGAAAAAATTATGGGAAGTCAGTAAAAAATACGTCGGTTTGTAACCTGGTTTTCATTCCACACCTTTCATATCATCTTCTATCAGTTTGTCGAGTTCCTTGTCAACCCCTTGCTCATGTGCTATCTTCTGCATGTCTGCGATAATGTTCTCCCAGATTACTTGCTGGGCGAGTGCGTAATCCCAAAGATCCAGGCGTTTCGGCCCGTCGCCTTTCTTGAAATCTTCTATGAACTCCTTTTTATCGTCCTCATTCATGGGTGCTCACATCATTTATTCTTCTTCCAGTACTTTTCCTTTCTGCGGGTTTGTCGCTTGTGCGATCATGGACATTTCTGCGAGAGCTTCTTCCCAGATTGCTTCTTGCTCGACTGCGAAGTACCACATGTCCAGCTTTTTTGTAATATCTGCTTTTTTGAAATCGTCAAGAAACATCTTTATGTCTTCTTCTTTCACGATGAATCCCTACTAGCAATACGGAAATAGCAATGACATATATATTTCTTTATTGTTTTGTTCACACGACATCATTCCTCCCCTGAAAATAGACAAAAATATTAATAAGAAAACATCTTAATAGGCAACTAGATGGAGATTACGTATGGAGAAAGCTACGTTTGGAGCAGGATGTTTCTGGCACGTTGAAGAAGCGTTTCGACACCTCACAGGAGTGACCTCCACAACCGTGGGGTACACGGGGGGAACACTGAAAAACCCAACCTACGAGGATGTATGTACCGATAAAACCGGGCATGCGGAAGTTCTTGAAGTAACCTATGATCCAGCGAAGATTTCCTACAATGACCTATTATCAGTGTTTTGGGATATCCATGATCCGACAACAAAGAATCAACAAGGGCCTGACGTCGGAACACAATACAGATCAGTCATATTCTACCATACATTAGAACAGAAAACAGCAGCAGAAACATCAAAAAAGAATCTCGAACAATCAAGGAAATACAAAAAAAATATCATGACTGAAATTACAAAAGCAACGACGTTTTATCCTGCAGAAGAGTACCACCAGCAGTATTTAGCAAAACATGGATTGGCAGCCTGC
>CAYGVY010000079.1:0-5728 GCA_964353435.1 uncultured Thermoplasmatales archaeon
TGTCAACAAACGAACTGGATTACCATATCTAAAAAAGAAATAAATTTTTCTTTTCCTCTTTTTTTCTATCTTTCTCCCCAGACAAGACTCCCTTTTTTTTCAATTTTACAGGTTAAAGGTAGATGCTTAACTACCTACCCTGGTCGGATGGTGTTCTTAATTACCCGCCAGGGGATAATGCGTCTACATGCCCAGGAATCGTTCGGTCTTGGTTACAAAGCAAAGTCACGAGTGTTCACCAGTTGAACAGTCGAGTTAAATACAAGAACGGCGAGAAAGGAGACATTAGCGGGTATTGTAACGGAGAAGCATTAACACGGTTTTAAGACTCATGGTTTTTGTACGAAACAATGAGAAAAAAAAAGAAAAAAGAGTTAGAGTTGATTTTTTGGTATATTTATAAATAGTATTTTCATTTCATCTGTTGCATCGGTTCCAATTGTATCATAGGCTATAACTTTTATTTTGTGAAAACCAATTGATGTTTTATTTAGCATGTATTCATATGGTTTTTCTGTATCTGTTAGAAGTAGTTTGTCGTCATAGTAAAACTCTACTTTTTCTATGGGGTAAATTCCTTGTTTTACTTCTGCGTAAATGTTCGTTTCATCGAGTATTATTGGTGTTTTGTATTTGTAGGTTTTCTTTTCATTATCATTGAATAATATTTTTCCAAATCTTGGATTTGTAATATGGAGTTGTGGTTGTTCTATATCCGTATCTGCTAGTATCGCCATTGTTGCAGCGATGTGCCTAGTAGTATTTACAAGATAGCTGAAGTTCACATTGCTAATGTTGTCTTGAGGTGTATGCATATTTGGATCCCATTCGCCTGGCCACACTACAATTGATTCATATCCTAGTTGTGTGAACTCAAAATAGTCACTATAGCCACTCTTTGCATCTCTATCTATTTTTTGCCATCTTGCTATGTTAAAATAAAATCCGTAATCTTTTGTCATTTTTTCCATTATATCAGCGATCCATCCTGCATCTTCTGTGACGGAGAGTCTAATTGTTTTTCCTGTTTCTTTAGATGTTGCTTTTCCAATCATATCTGCGTTGAATTCTACTAGTACTGGTGTTTGTTGGTCATAGATTTCTCTTGCATAGGCATGGCTACCGAGAAGACCGTTTTCTTCTCCTGAAAATGCTACAAATTCCATTGTTCTTTTGAAATTATATTGGCTTAATACATATGCAGCTGCAAGAACACCTACTGTACCTGAGCCGTCATCTACAGCGCCAACTAATTCTTTTGGGGTGTCGTAGTGTGCATTAAAAATTATTATTTCATCGGAATTTTGATCTGTTCCTTGATGTGTTCCGATAACATTTTGTGATGTAAAAATACCTGCAAACAAATTGTTTCCCCTTGAACTCCAGTCTTGATATTTTGATTGCAAGCCCATGTTTTCAAACTGTTGATATATGTAGTTTGCTGCTTTTTTGCAACCGTCTGTTCCTGTGTATCTGCTTCCTATTTCTAACACTAGGTATGCCATAAAATTTTTTATAAGAGTTTCATTTATTTTTTCTATTATTTCTTGAATTTTTGAGTTTATACTTTGTGTTTGTATGTCATTGCAAATAACAAATGAACCATCTTGGTTGCTGCTCGAAGGTGTTGTATACAAATCATCATTATCCCTACATGTAACTGCGGGAATTGTAGTAACTATCAACAGCATACAAACAAAAATTCCTATGATTTTCCTTCTCATATTTTCTTTTTTCTCCCTTTAAAAAATGGGTTATAGGATTTAATATCATCTTTATTGATTTAAATGTTTGGGGAAGATAAAAATTCAAAAAAGATAGAAATGAACCTGTTTTTACTGCTTAAAAACATATCCTTAGAAAACCAATTTTTTCTCTAATAATTAGGAAGTTTTATTGAACAAGCATTAACACGGTGTATGCACATGTCAATATAAATTAATTTATGTGGGACATAATCATATAGTATTTTGTGTGATCTCATGCGAATGAACCTTTTGATCGCAAACATCTAGAGGTCTAGAATACCACAAACAAGAATTCTTTGTATTCAACCTGGAGTGCTCTCATATGGATAAAAGCCCTTTTGGAATGTGTGTGGTTATGTGAGACAATGCTTACCTTGACGAAATACAAATTCTCTCTGAACAATGGGGCATTTACTTTTAACACACATATTCCTTTTTCATCAGTGGTTCCATTGTAGAAATGGAATAAACTCCTGGCTGATACGTTTGCTCCTTGATAAGGGTTAATGCCTTGACCAGGGCTGTAGGAAAAGACCCAGAATAACAAATATCCGTTACCTAACGAGGATACCTGTTTTTCTTTAATAAGAGTACTTTGTGTTTCAAAATTAGTCTCCCAAATAGTCGATTGTCCCTCAAAAGTTCTAAAGGCAGACACCATTGGCATCGCTACTAGTGCGATAGTAACTAATAGGCAACAAACTACAATTTTCTTCTTCATTTTATTCCTCCTGAATCAAAATGACAATTCATTTAATAGCACTAATTATATTTAAATTTTTCTCTAATGATAAAATCTGCTCGGAAAACCAAATGACAGATAATAGCGAGGTATTAATTTATTGTATTTTCTTAGAGGACAGGTCTACAACCTTGCGGGAGAGGTTCATGCGTTCAAATCTCTTCATCTGGACTTATTTTAAATTGATTTCATTTCAACGTTACTATAACACTGCGGTTTCTTCTTTAAAAACATATTCTTAAAAACTCGTGTTTTGTGCTAATCGATGACAATATAATGAGCTATGATTTCATACTTACTCTTTCTAGCTCATACCAGTGAAATCATAGAAGTTTTTTACTCATAGGGTTGTATCAAGGGATAACGATCAATATTACGATCAGAAATCCGATATGGTGTATCACCGATACCATCACCGTTTGCATCGATACCGGTATAATCGCTCCAGTAATTACCTTTCCCTTTGGATAGACCTCCAGGTTTGTACCACAAGTTAAAACCTGCAAAAACCGCATTTTCTCCGTTAATAAAATTGTTATAATAAAAATAATTATTATAGGGCTTGCTTCCATTATCTATATAGATACCATAGTAATTATTGATAAAATCATTTTCAATTATTTTATTACTATATGGGCTTGATATAAATACCATGCCGAAATTAGAGTTATTTATCTGATTTTTAGAGATATGATTTTTTCTTGTTCGCGTAAGTAAGATACTAGCACTACAGTGTGTAATTGTGTTCTTATACAAAACATTGGAATAACCAAAATCCAATTCAACCCCGGTCACGTGATTTATTATAGTATTTTCAGCAATATTCAGATTGGATGCCATTATTGCTACGATCCCCCAAGTTATTCCCAACCCCGAAATTAAATTTCTTTCAATCTTACAATATGATGATGAGAATATTTGAATAGTAGAAAGAAAGATTGGGTTTATTATATTATTATCAGAGATAGTACATCTTTCTGAAGAAATTATACTTAACAGGTTGAAATATAACAATTTATGACATTTTATAGTAAATTCACTTATCTTTATATCAGAGGAAAACTGAATAACAATATGTCCATCAATTATTGTCCAATTTTTATTTTGACCGATTAAACTTATTGATTCTGATTCCAATGAAATATTCTCAAAATAAACACCATCATACACAAAAATAGTTTCACCAGATTTTGAATCATTTATGCCTTTCTGAATGGTGGCAAAATGATCAACACCCCACCCAGGAGTTGAGTCATTAAAACAATTGCTGACATAAATATCAGCAATGTAATTGCCATCAGCTTTGTTATTGACGTAGAGGTATGTTTCATCAGTATAGGTACCATGATCGCATACCACAGTTAATTGAATAGTATACAACCCCTCTTCCAACTGTGTTGTATCCACTGAAGCTAACACGCCACTCTGGGGAGTATGCGAGGTGATTATTTCCATCCAAGTATTTGGATGTTCACCGATGCCGTATTCTACTGTAAAATATTGGAAATTCTCCCCCCATGCCGCCCCTTGTATGTCTATTGTTCTTTTCACATCCTCCCAATTTGGTATCGAATTGAGTATCGCTGCGAATGGCTCCTGTTTTAATGCTTTTGAAGCATTAATTCTTCCGGTACCAATATACTCGTCTGTATCTATTTTATCTGTGGTAAACGGTATCATTGATTGAATCATCTGTACCGGATACGGACAGTTTTTATTTTTTGACAAGAGAAGCGCAGCCAATCCTGCGACATGTGGACCAGACATACTTGTACCTGATGCGATGTAATACTGTTCATTCACAATCTGAGTTCCATCACCATACATATCTGTCCCATTGGCTCTTAGTGAAAGGATATCAACACCGGGAGCTGCGACTTCAACCCAACTTCCGTAGCTGGAAAAAACAGCTCGCGTATCATTACTATCCGTTGCAGCAACTGCAATGACATTATCACTAACAGCAGGATAACTCCCTCCACTAGTATTTGCATTCCCAGCGGAAGCAATAAGAACCACCCCTTTTCCATAAGCATAATCTAATGCATCTTTAATTAAATTTGAAGAAAACCCACCCCAGCTCATGCTTATGATATCAGCACCGTTATCAGCAGCATATACTAATCCTTTTGTTGCATTCACTATCGGTAAAGCCCATTCACTACCTATTTTCACAGGCATGATTTTACAATTCCAACAAACACCCGCAACACCAATACTATTATTTGTTACTGCTGAAACAATACCAGCACAATGCGTCCCATGACCAAAATCATCTAAGGGAGCATTATCTTCATTAAAAAAGTCCCAACCCTTCACATCATCAATAAAACCGTTGTAATCATCATCGATACCATTACCAGGTATTTCATCAATATTAATCCAAATATTATTCGCAAGATCAATATGATTATAATCCACACCAGTATCAAGAATAGCGATTGTTATATTAGTATCTCCTTTTTCAATATCCCATGCATCAGGCGCATCAATTTTCGATAGAGCCCACTGCTGATTAAATAAAGGATCATTTGGGGTAGCGTCAAAAAAACCAAAACCCGGATTGTTTATCTTAGAACTTCTATACTCATCAGAGAGATGATACAACCAATTCGGCTCAGCATAAATAATATTAGAATCATGACCGTACGCATCAGCAAGACGGAAAACGTCTGATTCGCTGGTAAAGTGAAATACATACCATGATGAAAGGAACTGATCGGGATTTTGTTTGAACACATAGCCAGCCGATGTTACCTTAAATTTCCTATTTAACGAATCCACGGATGGAACCCCGATTGTCAAAGCCCCATTAACGACCTTCAGATTCACATCTATGTTTTGTTTGAATTTAACAAGTAATTCCCCAGGTACAAAATCGTTTGAATCATTCTGTTTTCCATTGAATAGATTTTTTCCTTTTAATTTGAAATCATAATAGTTACTGTGCGTAATATTTTCTATTGCTGGAGAGAATATTTTGTTCAGAGGACTTTCTCTCTCCATTCCTGAGATACTACTCGTTCCAATGAAAAGAAGAATAATTCCAATAACTAATCCTTTCTGCCACAACCCATTTCGCATTTTGTATTCCTCCCGCGATAAACAGGTACGAGATGTTATCCTGTAGATTCATTTAAACCTTCGTTTTTTATCCGATAATATTAATATATCGAAATAAACAAAAAAAGAGAGTCGTTAAGACCCCGAAGGGTCAATAACGACATTTCCCCTTCGT
>CAYGVY010000080.1:0-5722 GCA_964353435.1 uncultured Thermoplasmatales archaeon
TATGCAAAATTGACACAAGATACCTATGTTAACAGGATGGTTGAGAGGTTGCTTTTATGATAACGTCTCAAGAATTAAAAAGTTACGCGCATCTTCGTAGAATCAAACTGATCGACCAGGCGTGGAAAGATTACCTGCAAGACCTCACACTCCATCTGTTGTATAAAAAATACCCACAATTGCTGTTTAGAGGTGGTACCTGTATCTGGAAAGTGATGAAAGGAGATCGATTTTCCGAGGATCTTGATCTCTGTCTTGATACGATACCAAGCACCCTTGACACATACCTTCTCAAAGAACTCAAACTCTTTGGTTTCACCTGTACGATTCTGAAGAAAAAGCAAACAGCGAACATGTTATTCCTTCACTTCGGCATCACGTCTCCTGCTCATCCACGGGAAATCACGTTATCTATTGAAATTCTCGCATCGAAACAATGCACAAAAAACATCAACACGCTAACGCTTTACTCACCGT
Organism: uncultured Thermoplasmatales archaeon; assembly: GCA_964353435.1. Lineage (GTDB taxonomy): Archaea > Thermoplasmatota > E2 > DHVEG-1 > DHVEG-1 > SM1-50. The sequence goes on from CAYGVY010000080.1 coordinate 478, forward strand.
ATCCTGATATTCCACCTGTCGAGGTGCACACACCAAGCTATGAGGACATTATTTCTGATAAAATTTCAGCAATATTACAGAGAAATAAAGCTCGTGACGTCCACGATTTGTTTCTACTTTTAAAACAAGGTGGGACCATCGATTCAACCTTGATCTCACGAAAGACCCCGGAATTCACCCCAGAAAAATTGAAAGAAAAAATCATTGAGAAAAAAATCTTATGGAAAAGTCTTGAGCCTTTGATCGTAACGAGATTACCGTCATTAGAAGAAGAAATAAAATATATCCTTTCATTCTTTAAATGAATAAGATTTTAATAAAGGATTGCGACAAGAGAGATTTTAATTCGTATTATTTTAATACAAATAATCATTTTTTTCGGCCTTGGCCGAATAATTGCTGGGTGTAGGCCGTACGCCTCTTTATTACTCCGTTAAAATGAATAATTATGATATTGTTGAAGACCTAATGGAATAAAAACTGGTGTTTTTTTGATAGAATTAATAAAGAAATAGTAATTACGACAGTACCAGTAGAGTGGGGCCATGACTGTACAGAATCCTGATTTTAAACAACCTCCTTGGGTGCAAAGCCCCTCCGAGGTCATGGATTGGATTAATGCCACACATCCTTCGAAGAGAACAAAGAGTAAGAAACACGAAGCGTCCCGTGAAAGGGTTCTTCGGAATCTTCATGTTCGTTTTGATTTGAACGTCGAACAAAAAAAGATACCTCCGTCTACCATTATTTCAAAGTTCGTAACGATGATTACTGGTAACGGGTTTGTTGAAGAAGGTTTTGAACTTGTTCCAACAGTCGAACTTGTGCTACGAGGACTTGTCAAGGCGAAGTTTAAAAATATTGTGAAAATAGTTGTGGATGAGAAAACCGTATATCATCGTTCAGGTGATCATTTTGATCTGAGAAATACTATTGATGATCTCAGTTGGGTTACTCCTGATGTTCAAAGGGGAACATCAGTCGAGGTGACCGCTCAATTAAAAGAAGGAATGAAAAGTATCGCTCTTGTTAAAATTATGAAGATACACAAGGAAAAGGATCATGCTGTTGATATTCAGATAAAAGGAGGAATCAAGGAGGAATTGTATCATACATTTCTTAACTATCTGCATGAGAAACTGGGTCTGATAATGTGATTTTAAAAAGACTGAACTACTACTCTTTCGAAAAACGTATCGTAATGATGTACACTGGTGCTAGGGTGTAGGCCGTAAGCTTCTTTTTTACTCCAAGAAAAAAATTTTTACAGATTTTCGAAGACGTAATTCCAGATAAAAAAAGTTCTATTTTTTATATTCTTCAATAAACTCTTCTCTCGTGATTTTAGCCTGTCGTAAAATTCCTAGTAACGTCCCTGTTTCTATTTCGTCATGTAAGGGAACAACACAACCAATCTTACCTTGCCTGGTATCTTTAATGAACATCACATGGCTACCTTTTTTATCGGATTTTCTTAAAACCAAACAGAGCAAGAAGTTTGATTAGTTCATGCCCTGATAGCCTTGGAAGCTTTACCATACGAGGTAACCTCAAAAAAAGAGACAAACGGTTTTGATGTTTTTTTCATTGGGAATTCTTCTAAATAAAGTTCTGTTGCTTCCTTTAAAATAGAAATGGCCTCCTCGATGGTTTTCCCTTGAGAAACTGTGCCAACTTCAGGACATTCAGCGACATAATATTTTTTTTCTTTATGAACTACTACACTAAAGACATTGTTCATACTACTATTATAGGGTTTAATGTTATTTAATCTTTCTTCTTGATTTCTCTTCATGTTCTTTGGTGCTGGGTGTAGGCCGTACCATCGCTATATCACTCCAATTCATTAATTATAAATATCATATCCTATTTTCTTTTTTTGGTTTTATCCCATGGCATTTAATAAAACGATGGTTATTTTGATGCTCACAGTGTTTGTCACAACATCGTTACCGGTACAGGCACAACAGCATACAGGCGATTACTCTGAATCGTATGTTTTAACTGTACAATCGTGTCATTATCTCGAGTTTGTTCAGGAGTTTACAGATCATTCATTTTTGGTACACATCAACTCAAGTTGTGTACTGTCTGACTCTGAGTTTTTCTTTACCGGTCGGTATAACCTCTCATGTTTTTCAGTTCCCCTCAATTCCACAGCTGAGCGGTACATACAAATCATCTTTGAAGTCTATGAGATCGTAGATGACCTGTATCTTCCTTGTGATCTTGATAGTAAAAGCGGGATTGGTTTTGCAGAGATACTGTTTGATACCTACACCGGTCATTGGACAAGGGACGATCAGCTACGCGATTTGAGCGGGTATGGTCGTCTGAATGGATGTGATGATGGGAGCATCGATTCGTTTGAAAGGGATTTCGAGCTGTGCTTTTCCATAGACGTTATTGATCCCGATGGCGATGCTATTCCAAGATGGATTGAAGAAAATGTGTATGGGACCGATCCGTTTGTGAATGATGTGTCTCGGGATGACGACGAAGATGGGATTCCTTTCTTCTGGGAATGGAGATATGGCTATGATCCCTTTGCGTATGATGACCATCGCCACATGGACCTTGACAACGATGGGCTGAACAACTACGAGGAGTATCTTGTTTCACAATGGCATTCAGATCCTTTTCGTAAGGATATCTTTGTCGAGCTTGACCAGATGCAGCCTGGTCCTGACGATGCAGGATTTTTTGTTTTCGTAAACACCACGATACAGGTGTACCAGACCTATGCGAAGAGAAACATCGTGTTCCATCTGGATGATGGATGTATGGGTGGCGGAGAGATTCTCCCGTTTGATGCAATCGTTTGGATTGGTGAAGAAAAAAAGTATTACAATGATTATTTTTTACACAATGACCCGGATAACTGGCGGCGTGGCGTGTTTCGCTATGCGCTCTATGTCCATGATCACCGTCCTATAAAAGGGCTGGAGTTCCCCGGTGAAAATACCCTTCTTCGGTACTTCAAACCTGGTTTAAATTCGTATGTGATAGCAACAGATTTCTTTAGCACCTACGGTTTCTTTAAGCATTCATGTCTCATGTTACATGAACTTGGTCACACGCTTGGCATCTACATAGGGCATCCTCTCGGATGTGATAATCAGCTGATGAGAAACCCGTTTAGCCTCCAGAGGATTCTTTTTAAAAACTATGAATCGCTGATGAATTATCGATATACCTATGAAATACTGGATTATTCTGACGGGAGTCACGGGTTTGGGGATTATGATGACTGGGGGAACATGGATCTTACCTTTTTTCAGCCAGAGGGCGCTGAATGAAAAAAAATAGTTCTTTGAAAAATTTTCTGGGATAGTCCTCTAAAAAGGTTTTGTACGATTTGTGGCAGTGAATGAGAAGATTCAGAATTTGACATAGATGATTCCGGTAAGTCCATCCTGTCTCAACCAGGATACCCAAAGGTTTTAAGAAAGCATAATTTTTTAAGGAATCAAACAATAAGTTCTTAGAAAAAAGATACCATATATAGTATGGAGAATTGGAGGAAGTGGTAACCGTATGATTTTTGATGAAATAACTCACTTTACTATGTATACTCCTTTGAGCAAGTCATTTAAGGATTCCTTTGAATTCTTAACGAGTAGAGACTTTGCTTTGGAAAATCCACAGACATACGAGATTGGAAAGGAAGGGATATACGCAATTCTGCAAGAATATACCCCAAAAAAGAAAGCAGACAAATCCATTGAATCCCACCATAAATACATAGACATTCAATGTATGGTGAGGGGGAAGGAATATTTAGGATATGCATACAAAAATACCCTTAAATCCTGTGGATATGACAAGGAACATGACACCGAGATATTAACTGGCGACATAGCCTTATTGCCATTCCACAAGAATCAATTTGCCATCCTTTTTCCAGAAGATGCCCACATGCCTGGGGTTAAGTCCCCTGGTTCAACAAAGACGGTGAAGAAAATAGTAATAAAAGTTCCAGTCGAGGAGCCTTTAAAAAAGATGAGCATTAGAAGGACAAAGAAGACGTGAACCAATGATTTGAAGACAAAAATGCTGCATGTAGGCCGTACGCCTCTTTATCATTCCTGGAAAACATTATTTTTTCAAGTTTTAGAAAAAGTAATTTCTTGAGAAGAAACTCCTATTAAAGAGGTTTTATAAAGAATGATCAATCAGGATGTTATAATGAATCACTCAATTCCACAGCAACTCGATTGAGAAAAAGAAAAAGGAAGGAAAGTACCAAGTGACTTTTCATCTCAGACGAAGGGAACGGTGTACTTCACTTTTCGGTTGGTATTATCTTGATACTGTTTTTTTCTGGTATAAGTGCGACTTCATCATTTGCTTTGAACTGATATTTTATAGCGAGTGCTTTTGGGATACGCAATCCTAGACTTTGTCCCCAACGTGTAACTTTTGCGTGGTATAATTTAATTGTTCTATATTGTTCAGCAACTTCATGGAGTTGTTTCATGTCAACAATCTCTTCGCCGCATTTTGAGCATTTGAAATATTTATAGCTAATTCCTTCTGGTGTGATAGCTTTTTTCTCTTCCATTTGTTTTCCACATTCACTACATTTTTTCATATTACACCTTCTTTTCTATTGTCACAATTTTAATTCTATGTCCAATAATTTCATCAACACAAATTACTGTCAAGTGTTTGTATTTTTTAATGAATTTCACATTGTTTTTTCCAAATCGTTTTACTGTACCACCTTTTATTGTGGCCTCAATCATATCTGGAGTTATTCCTCGTTCCATCGCACGAATAAATGCGTGCCGTTTAAGCTCAATCTCGTACTGAGAGATATCCATTGATATCATATAGTATTAATTACTATATAAAACTATCGTTTGATAGTTGCTGGGTGTAGGTCGTATCCCTCTTCATCACTCCTGTTAAATGAAATTTTTTAGGATTTTTGAAGACGTAATTATCTGAAGAAAAACAGACAAAAATCTTATTAAGAAGAAAAACATATATAGTATCATAGTCCCTGGCGATTTCTTTCGGGAAATCGTCCAGGTTATTTATAGATAATGGGAGGTATTTTATGGAACGAGCTGCCATTCTCATTGATGGAGGTTATTTGGATAAAGTTCGATTAGCTTTTAACAAACCCGTACTTGATATCGTCAAGTTTTCTGATGTCATTTGTGGCGATAACTGCGAGCGATTTCGAACATACTATTATGATGCATTACCTTGGATAGGAAATCCACCAAATCCACAA
>CAYGVY010000081.1:0-5710 GCA_964353435.1 uncultured Thermoplasmatales archaeon
TTACGGAACCCATACGCGTAGATTTCATCACGTCCCTCTTGACCAACGAATGGGTTATCTGATGGGATCCCGTATGGAGTCCCATTGTTAACGTCGATACGCAGGATTTTACCAAGAAGCACACTTTTATTTTGTCCATTCCCTATAGTGCCGTGTTGATCCCCTGCTCCGCCACCATCACCTACTCCAATGTAAAGGTATCCATCTGGTCCGAACGCAAGCTGACCCCCTTTATGATTCATCTCTGGTTCACCAACACGTAAAAGAATGAGCTCAGATGCCGGATCTGCTATATCAGGGTTATCAGTCGATACTCTGTATTCGGCAAGAACGCTGTCGCAATTAAGACTGGGATCTGAAGAAGGAGCGCTATAGTACACGAAAAACCGACCGTTGTTTTTATAGTCAGGGTGAAACACTAATCCTAAAAGTCCACGTTCATCGTACACCTTGCTGAGTTTGATCATTTTTGTTGTTAAATCCAAGAACGGGGTTTTTAAAAGTGTTCCGTTTTCTAAAATATATATCTTTCCAGTCTGCTCTCCGATAAAAAGACGATGAGATTGATCACCCGCATTAGTCAGCACTGTAGGTGATTTCAATCCCCCGGCGATCTTGTTTAATATTGCAGTAAGCGCCCCTGGATCACCAGGGAGAATACGTACGAGAAGACCTGTGAGATGAGCACGATTTGTTTTTGTAGCAGCATCTCCCTCCGATGCTTGGGCTGACATATTTATGGATGTTTTTCCAAACCCGAGCACTAAAGGAACTTGGATGGTTACTGCAGTATCAGTTCGAAGTAAAGGTATTGTACCAAGTGTCTTTTTGCCAAGCAGCACAAGACCACCATCAAGGATAATCTGCCACGTGATTTCGGTAAGGTTCTCGTCCCCTTGGTTACGAATCACTGCATTAATACCAAAACCACCAGTAATGACCTCAACTTGAATACGTGGATTCGACCATACCGTCATCTCTTTTTCTGGAAATAACATTACCCCGGTGGCGTACATACTTGAGATTAAAAGCAATAAGCTGCATAATAATACAACACTTTTTTTTCCAATAATAAAACCTCCTTATTTTGTTAAATATAAAGAGAAGGATATCATATAAACATTGTGGTTGCTTAAATAAATAAAAAAAATGAAATTTTTCATCAATAACCTCAACATTTAAATACCATAAGACTTTGGTATAACTATAATTTGGGGATCAAAAAGAGTGAAAATCAACTATCTTTGGCAGATTGTAAAATTAGCGCGAATGCCGATTGTTCTAGCGGTAATCCCAATTTTTCTTATTGGAGTATTGTTCGCGTTGCATACCGGTGCAGAATTTTCTCTTCTTAATTTCCTCTGGGGTTTTGGTATTTTATTTATCATTGAAATCGCAGCATCCTTTGCGAATGATTATTTTGATTATGAGGCAGATAAACACAATAAACAGTTTGGTTTTTCTGGTGGGAGCGGTGTACTCCTCCATTATCCTGAGTTACGCCCTTTTGCTAAATGGACATCGATATCTCTTATGATGCTTGCAATCCTAGCAACAATTTTTTTTACGTGGCTAGCCTCATTTCCGCTTTGGACGATCGGCTACATTCTCGTAGCTGTGTTTTTCTGTTGGTTTTACACCGCGCCTCCCTTAAAACTCGTATACCGTGGTCTCGGGGAACTCCCCCACTTTCTTGCAGGTCTCATGTTTCCAGGATGGGGTTATCTACTCCTGACAAAAACCATTAACCTCTCAGTCCTTATCTTTGCAATCCCGTTTGGGATACTTGGCTTAACGGTGATATTTAATTTTGAGATCCCTGACCGAGAAGCAGATATCTTTGGAGGAAAAAAGAATTTTATTGTTCGCTTTGATAGACCACGCTCGTTTATGGTTATAAACTGTCTTTATTTTTTTGCTTTTTGTTTATTTACTATCTTTGCACTGACCGATGTCCTCCAGCTTTCTCTGAACGCCTGGATAGTAACCATTTTTTTCTTCATCCCCTTCGTCATTAGCCTTACACCCGCCTTGAAAAAAAATTACACCAAAGAAACAGCAACCCCCTATGCAATCAGAAATGCTATCGCAGGTTTTAGCACAGTTACCCTTATCACTCTCTATCTCGTCCTTATGATTTTATTCTAAGGCGAGCATATGTTTTTATAAAACTAGTTTATGTACACATCATCTGCGGAAGAATATGCAAATAAACTACTTGCTTATCGATGTGTTAATCATTCTTTTTCCCATCCTGTTGTCATTTAAATGGAAATTCGCGTATTATCGTTACTTCAAAGCATTGTTTCCTGCGATAGCTATTGTCGGATTAGGGTACATTATCTGGGATGCGATTGTAACAGCACGTGGCGATTGGTTCTTCAACTACACATATTTATCTGGTATTACTATTATTGGTTTGCCTCTTGAGGAGATATTATTTTTCATTGTTGTTCCCTATTCCTGTATTTTTATTTACGAAAACCTAGAATTTTTTCTTCCTGACAAAAAAATCCCATTCAACAGAATGTTCTATATCGGTTTGGCCATACTTTTCATCATTGGAGGTATAATCTTTTATTATCAAGATTATACCATTCTTGCTCTGATGTCTTGCGCCTTTTTTTTCCTTGTTGCAGCCTTCTTCGCACCTGATATTCTACAATCACGAAACTACTGGTTATACATCGGTATTTCTATGATTCCCTTTATTATTTTCAATTACTTACTTACTTCAACTCCAATTGTTTTGTATAATCCAGTTGCTATTTGGGGTGGAGATGGGTTATGGAATGGACGCTTTTTCACAATACCACTCGAAGACTTCTTCTATAATTTCTCGCTGCTTTCGCTTTATCTCCTTACCTACCGCTACTTTAAGAAACGATGGATCTCTTCAAAAGAAAAAAAACATGAGAATTAAAAATCGGTCATAACGAATCCTACTAAATTTTTCCTTCTATGTTTTTGTTTTTTCTTAAAAACGATTGATACAAACCTTTTTATCATTACGTTTATTCATCTTCATTAAGGTGATTTTGTATATCAAAGAAGACGATTATTGTCATTGGTTCAGGTTTCGGAGGTATGGCTGCCGCTGCACTACTCGCAAAAGATGGACATCACGTCACTGTTCTTGAGAAAAACGATCAACCAGGCGGGCGTGCAATTGTTTGGAAAGAAAAAGGCTTCCTCTTTGACATGGGGCCTTCTTGGTATCTCATGCCTGATGTCTTCGAAAAGTTTTTCGCAGAGTTTGGGAAAAAACCAAGTGATTTCTACAACCTGATTCGTCTTGATCCTGCCTATCGAATCTTCTATAGTGCTGATGAAATCGTTGATATCTCCCCTGAACTTGAAAAAAACCTACAACTCTTTGACAAATACCAACCTAATGGAGCAGAACAATTAAAAAAATACCTAGCTGCCGCAGAATATCAATACACTATCGCAATGAATGAATTCATTTACAAGCAGTACCAACATCTTACTGATTTTTTTAGCCTGAAACTTCTTTTAAAAGGTACCAAATTACATATTTTCAAAAGCCTTGATGATTACGCCAAAGGATATATCTCTGAGGAAAAATTACGCAAAATCCTAGAGTACACCATGGTGTTTCTCGGGGGTACCCCGTTTGATACACCTGCGCTGTATTCCTTAATGTCCCATGTTGATTTTAACCTCGGAGTGTGGTATCCAGATGGAGGGATAACAAAACTCGTCGAGGCATTCCATAAATTGGCAGTCTCATATGATGTCGAGTTTCAATTTAATCAACCTGTAAAGAAAATCATCGTGAAGGATAATACGGTTACTGGTGTAAAAACAGAACAGCACACACTCGACGCAAACCTCGTCGTTGCAAACGCAGATTACGTGCATGTAGAAACACAGCTATTAGACCAGGAGCATCAAACCTATCCTCCACGATATTGGGAGAAACGCGCAATAGCACCTTCCGCCCTTTTAATGTACCTCGGAGTGGATGAAAAAGTCCAGAACCTCGTGCATCATAACCTGTATTTTGCCCCACATTGGGAGGATCATTTCCAGTCAATCTTCCATACACCACAATGGCCAGACGATCCTTCATATTATGTAAGTTGCCCATCAAAAACCGATGCATCGGTTGCTCCCCCAAATCAGGAAAATCTCTTCATCCTTGTTCCTGTTGCTGCAGGATTAAATGATTCGAAAAAAACTCGGGAGAAATACTTTACAAAAATCATGAATCATCTGGAGACACTGACTGGACAGGATATTAAAAAATCCTTGGTAGTGAAACGGTTATTTTCCCATAATGACTTCGCATCACAATACAATGCGTACAAGGGAACTGCACTGGGGTTAGCTCATACATTACGACAGACTGCTATCTTCCGGCCATCTCAACAAAGTAAAAAAGTAAAAGGGTTATATTACACAGGTCATTATACACATCCTGGAATCGGGGTTCCTATGGTGACAATTTCTTCACAGATCCTCGCACAACAGATAAGGAATACCTATGATAATGGATAAAACCATTTTTTCGATATTTCGCAAAGGGAGTCGAACCTACTTCTACAGTAGCTTGTTTTTCCCGATGCATATTCGCCGTGAGGTGTTTATCTTATATGGATTTGTCCGAAAAACCGATAATTTTGTTGACGTCATACCACAAAATTTTGAAGGATTCTTTGAGTTTAAAAAGAAATACTATCAGGCAAAAAATGGGAAGGAAACCGGGGACATTGTGATTGATTCGTTTGTTCGATTAGCAAAAGAAAAAAAATTTGAAGATGAATGGGTCGAGGCGTTTCTGCACTCTATGGAGCTTGATTTATTCAAGACAAGATATGAAACGCTCGATGAGGTCCTTGATTATATTTATGGTTCAGCGGAAGTAATCGGTCTGATGATGGCAAAAATCATCGGACTTCCTAAGGAATCCTTTGAACATGCGAAATATCTTGGACGAGCGATGCAATACATTAACTTCATACGGGATATCGCAGAGGATTTAGAGCTTGGTCGAGTATATTTTCCTCAAACAGATTTACGACAACATGGGTTGGAGAATCTGACTTTTGAGCATGTGAAACAACATCCTGAACAATTCATACGATTTATTCAAACTCAGCTTGATCGCTATTGTCGCTGGCAGGAGCAGGCAGAGGAAGGATACCGGTTTATCTCAAAACGATACCTTATTTCCATTAAAACCGCATCAGAGATGTACCACTGGACCGGTGAACAAATCGCACACCATCCTTTTGTCGTCTACGAATGTAAAGTAAAACCTATGATAAGCAAAATCATTCTCACTGTTTTTTCAAATCTTATTGATACCTTGGGAACCAAATTTAGTACCTCTTTCTGTCATGAGGTCACCAAACCGCATCAGGATTCTTCAGAGTAATTTGTATGGGAACATTTGGAAAACATAAATTTTTTTCATTTTACGATGTTTTCTTATCTGTTTTCTCAGGATTTAAAAGAGTTATTTGTTGAAATTGACGAACGATAATGATTTTTTCTACAGACAGCCCAATCAATGCACAATTCGTATCCTGCAGAAATTCGCAAAGATACGGATGTTTTTTAAGATGGATATCCATAAAATGTTGTCTGCTGTCTTTGATTTCAGATGCATTTCCAACAACAGTCACTGCAATAGCATTTTTAACATCCGATGAAAGGTTTTCTCTATTATCGATAAGCATGG
>CAYGVY010000082.1:0-5662 GCA_964353435.1 uncultured Thermoplasmatales archaeon
GGAATTTAAAATAAATAAAAATATATTAATCAGATAAACATTCCAATCATCCAGTGAAATCTAAAGATATTAGAATGGTTCCTGTTCCTTCAAACCTTCTCTTCTTTTCATTGATTCGTACAAAAAAATATTTAATCTTAGAACCGTGTTAATGCTTCTGATCTCTGATTTTTATCCGCTCCAAACATTTATATTGCACAGCAGGATATTAAATTCTATAGAACCCATTTTTTAGGAGAGGACGAAGGAAATATGAGGTAGGTTTATATACGTAGAAGAAATTCGTGTTTTGAACTTCAATTCACTCTTTTATATCAATGCCACCAAATACTTAAATGCTTTTAAGTGATTCTCAGAGAAGTATGAGCTATGAAACCTTGCAACTTACGATAAAGGAAATGGCAGCATATATTACGTTAAATCGACCGGATCGTCTGAATTCATTTGACATGAAACTAGGCCATGAGCTATACGAGGTTCTCCAGGATGTCGCGAAAAATCATGATGTCAAAGCCGTGATAATTAAAGGAACTGGTAAGGGATTCTGCGGAGGTGGCGATGTCAAAGAAATGTATGCTGCAGCTGATAAATCACGATTCCTTAGGGATTTAACCAGAGCAATTCATCGTTGTGTCGTCGAGATGCGGAGTATGGAAAAACCAGTAATAGCTGCAGTGAATGGTGCCGCGTTTGGCGCTGGTCTCTCCCTTGCCCTTGCATGCGATATCATTATCGCGGTGAAGGATGCAAAACTGAGTACCGCGTTTATTGGCATTGGGCTTGCCCCAGGATGTGGGACACAGTTTGTCACAAAATTAATTGGATATCAGCGGGCTTGTGAGTATATTTTGACTTCGAAGACGTTTACCGCAGAAGAGGCATATCAACTTGGGATGATAAACAAGGTTGTTGACGCTGACAAACTCGATGCTGCTATTGAGGACGTTGTATCCGCTTTTCGGACACTCCCACCGATAGCTGTTGGAAAGGCTAAAATGTTGATTAATAAAAGCTTGGATAACGATATGATTTCGCATCTAGAGCTGGAGAGCAAAACGGCCGCATGGTCGGCAGGCACAGAGGATTTTACAGAGGGTGTCACTGCGTTCGTCGAAAAGAGGAAGCCAGCTTTTATAGGAAAATAGAGGAGAAATCGGCAATTGTCGATAAAAGTATGGAAACCTTTATGTATCAAGTTCCTATGAGTGCGATACAATACCAAGGGGAGGTAACAGGATGAACTATGAAACCCTTGTCTATACAAAAAAAGACGATGTTGTAACTGTTACATTGAATCGACCAGATGTTCATAATACCATGAACGACGTGCTTATGAATGAACTGACCCGATGTTTCAAACAACTTACTACTGATGATTCAGTGGCTGCAGTAATCCTTACCGGAAATGGGAAATCTTTTTGCGCTGGAGCAGACCTTTCATGGATGAAACGAATGGTGAATTATTCTAAGGAGGAAAATAAAAAAGATAGCCATCTTCTTCTTGACATGTATGAAACGATTTACTCCTGTCCGAAACCAGTGATTGGACGGATCAACGGTCATGCGTTTGGAGGGGGTATTGGACTCCTTGCTGTCTGTGATATCACAGTTACAGTTCCTGAGGTACAGTTCGCATTTAGCGAGGTGAAACTCGGGATTATCCCTGCAGTGATTTCGACATTTGTTGCACCACGAATGACACTAGCAGATATGCGTCGTCTCTTTATTACAGGTGAACGCTTTGATTCGGTTATGGCAAATAAAATTGGATTAATTGATCTCATTGCGCCCCCTGAGAAACTCGACGATATCGTGAATTCCTGTGTTGAACAAGTTCGCTCATCAGGCCCTTACGCGATAAAAGAAGTCAAACACCTCATTAATAATTTTATAGAGATGGATATAAAAAAATTTAAGGAATTTACCGTGGAAAAAATCTCTGAACTTCGGGTTTCTAAAGAAGGCCAGGAAGGGATCAACGCGTTCCTGGAGAAACGAAAACCGAACTGGAAGAGGTAAATATTATGTTTAAGAAAGTACTGATTGCGAATCGTGGTGAGATAGCTGTTCGGATCATCAAAGCCTGCCAGGAGATGGGCATTAAAACCGTTGCCGTGTATTCAGAAGTCGATCGTCACTCACCACATGTTCAGATTGCGGATGAATCTGTCAACCTTGGAGATCCTACCCCTTCAGAAAGTTACTTGAATATCGCAAAAATTATTGAAAGCGCAAAGAACGTTAACGCAGAAGCGATTCATCCTGGGTACGGGTTTCTTGCAGAGAACCCTGATTTTGCAAAAGCCTGTGCTGATTCTGGTATTAAATTCATTGGGCCGAATCCAGAAGTTATTCGTTTGATGGGGGATAAAATTGAAGCGAAAAAAACGATCGCAAGTGCGAACGTCCCGGTGATCCCTGGATATCCTGGAATAAAACAAGATATCACAACATTAATTAAAGAGGGTAAAAAAATTGGTTTTCCCCTTTTAGTAAAGGCAACTGCTGGGGGCGGTGGAAAAGGAATGCGGGTTGTTCACGAGGAAGCTGAGCTGGAGCAATCTATTGAGAGTTCGAAACGAGAAGCGAAATCCTCGTTTGGCAACGATTCTGTTTTCCTTGAACAATATATCGACAAGCCACGTCATATTGAGTTTCAGATTCTTGCTGATGAACATGGTCATGTGATTCATCTGTTTGAACGTGAATGCTCCATTCAACGTCGGCATCAGAAAATCATCGAGGAAACACCCTCGCCAGTGATGACGAAGAAGTTGCGTGATGAAATGGGGACGGCAGCGGTTGCTGCCGCTGAAGCAGTTGGGTACACAAACGCGGGTACGATCGAGTTTATGGTCGATGGCAAACAAAATTTCTATTTCATGGAGATGAACACGCGTCTGCAGGTTGAGCATCCGATTACGGAGGCAACCACTGGTGTTGATCTTGCGAAATGGCAGCTGCGTATCGCCAGCGGCATGGAGCTCACCTTCAAACAAAATGACCTGGTCCAGCGTGGTCATGCCTTGGAATGTCGTATCTACGCTGAGGATCCCTCGAATGGTTTCCTCCCGAGTATCGGAACCCTTGAAAAAGTAGAGCTTCCAATAGGGCCAAACATCAGGAATGATACCGGTGTTGAGACGAACTTCCATGTCAGCCCGTACTACGATCCGATGCTTGCAAAACTAGCAGTGAACAGTGAAAACCGGGAGGAAAGTATCAATAAGATGATCTGGGCTCTTTCTCATTACGTTGTGTTGGGTGTTACGACGAATATCTCGTTTTTAAAGAAGGTTCTTGAGCATCCTGAGTTTAGAAAAGGAAACATTACCACCCATTTTATCGATGATTATTTCAGAGATTGGCTGGTTACCAAAGAAGGACTTCCCCTAGATGCAATCATTGCGCTTGCGGTTTATGATTCGTTGCACACACAAAGACAAGAGCTTGTTCGATATAAAGAGGCAGATCCACATTCCCCTTGGCAGCATGTGGGACGCTGGAGGATGGGGCTGTAACCATGTTCATTAACTACGAGCATAATACTCATGTGTACAATGTGACGGTGGAACGCAGAGATAACCAGTTTTTCATTACCTATGATAACAACGAGTACACCGTCACTGCTACAGAGGTAAAACCCGGACAACTTTCAGTACAGCTTGGTGACCGAATAATTAAAAGTGTCATCTCTCAGGGAGGCGACAGCAAATTCGTATTTATTGATGGGAGCATCTTTAAAGTAAAGCGCATCGAACTTACCGGCAGGAAAAAGACAGAGAAAAAAGAAGGTGACCTGAATTCACCTATATCCGGAACTGTAGTCCATGCCAAAGTCAAGGAAGGCTCCCAGGTGAAGAAAGATGATGTTATCCTGGTAATCGAGGCAATGAAGATGGAATATCTGATACGCGCCCCGTATGATGGAAAAGTCAAGAAGGTTCATTTTAAAGAAAAAGATCAGATTGAGATAGGCCAACTCACCGCTGAGATAGAAAAAGAGGAGGAATAGTATGGAAATTATTGATAGCACAATTAATACTTCGAGTAAGGAATACAAAGAAAACTTCATTCATTATGAGACACTAGCAAAGGATATGAAAGAGAAGATTGCGGTTGCGTTTAAAGGCGGTGGCGATGAGGCGGTAAAGCTTCATAAGTCTCGCAATAAGATGCTTGCACGGGAACGTATTGACGCGCTTCTCGATCCTGATTCACCATTCATGGAGTTCAATACGCTTGCAGGCTATGATATGTATGAGAATAAGGCGCCAGCAGCAGGTATCGTCACTGGAATAGGCATTATCCATGGCAGGGAAGTCATGATTGTTGCAAACGATGCAACCGTCACCGGTGGTACCTATTATCCGATTACGGTTAAGAAGCATCTTCGTGCACAAGAAATCGCTATGGAAAACAATCTTCCGTGTATTTATTTGGTTGATTCTGGTGGCGCTTTTCTGCCGATGCAGGATGAGGTCTTTCCAGATAGAGAACACTTCGGAAGGATTTTTTATAATCAGGCGAAGATGTCGTCTATGAAGATTCCGCAAATCGCGGTTGTGATGGGGTCATGTACCGCTGGCGGCGCATATGTTCCTGCGATGTCTGATGAAACCATTATCGTGAAAGGAACCGGAACTATTTTCCTTGGGGGGCCTCCTCTTGTCAAAGCAGCAACCGGCGAAGAAGTAACCGCAGAAGAGCTCGGCGGTGCTGACACGCACTGTCGGGAAAGCGGTGTTGCAGACCATTATGCTCTCGATGATTCTGATGCAATCCGTATCACACAAAATATCGTTGAGAACCTGAATCGACCTGAGAAAACCCATCTTGACATTAAAAAACCAGAAGAACCAGCGTACGATATTAAAGAAATCTATGGGGTCCTGTCAAAAGACCCGCGGAAGCCCTTTGAAGTACGGGAGATTATTGCTCGCATCGTCGATGGATCGCGGTTCCATGAGTTTAAGGCACTCTATGGAACAACATTGGTTTGTGGGTTTGCCCGGATCATGGGATACCCTGTTGGGATCCTTGCAAATAATGGTGTACTGTTCTCTGAATCAGCGTTGAAAGGAACCCATTTCATTGAACTGTGTTGCCAGCGAAAAATACCTCTTGTTTTTTTACAGAACATCACCGGGTTTATGGTTGGCAGGAAATACGAAGCTGGCGGGATCGCCAAGGATGGAGCAAAAATGGTCGCTGCGGTAACCTGTGCCCAGGTGCCTAAATTCACCATCATCATCGGGGGGTCGTTTGGTGCGGGCAACTACGGGATGTGTGGTAGGGCGTATAGCCCACGGCAGCTGTGGATGTGGCCGAATGCTCGTATCTCGGTCATGGGCGGTCAACAGGCAGCAACCGTACTTCTCACAGTGAAGCGAGATCAGCTTTGGCGAAAAGGTATTGAAATGACCAAGAAAGAAGAAAAACAATTAACCGATCCGATACTGAAAAAATATGAAATGGAGGGAAACCCTTATTACAGCACTGCTCGTATCTGGGATGACGGTATCATTGACCCAGTAGATACCCGTTTAGTCCTTGGGCTTGGGATTTCTGCATCCTTAAATGCACCGATTCCTGATTGGAAACCCGGTGTTTTCCGGATGTAAGCATAATGTTGGTTTCACCATGAAATTTGATGTTGTCG
>CAYGVY010000083.1:0-5660 GCA_964353435.1 uncultured Thermoplasmatales archaeon
AATTCGTGGGAAAACCAGTAAAATCTTCATAGATCACCTTGGTATGACATTTGTGCGTATTTAACCCTTTTGAAACAAGTAGAAACGAAAAAAACCCCTGAGTAAATACAATCGAATCATGGAATCTGTCTCGGCTCTTTCCCTCGATACACTGCTTCAGCAAAGTTTATCCTTCTCATCACCGGCTGTGATGATATTTCTTCGAAGTAATGGGCGGAAAGGCCAGCGAGCCTTCCGTAGATAAAGAGTGCTTTTGCAATGGATGGATTCAGATCCATATCTGCAACAATACCTCCGATAACTCCATCAACATTGATAGGGAGATTCATTCCTCTGACCTGCTCAAAGAGTGCGCTTACCGTCTTCGAAAGTCTTATATGTTCTCCAGCAACACCAGTCTGAGACGCGATGTCCCAGAGCACATCACGTCGCGGATCCTTCGTATGCACTCGATGACCTAACCCCTCGATTCTTTTTCCTTTCTCAATGTACTCTTTCATGAGAGCCCGCGCAGATTGAGAAACATCAATGTGCTCCTTTTTTGATTTTTCAATACACTCATGAAAAAACTGAGCTGCTTTTGCACCAGCACCACCATGAACATCGGTGATAACACCTATACCTTGAGCAACTGCTACTTCATACGGCGTCCTCGTTGATGCTGCGATTATCGTAGCCTGTGCAGAGGGGGGTGTGACACCATGATCCACCGATGCAACAATCATCGTTTCAATCATCCGAGAATGTTTTTCGTTCACTGTTGCATTTCCCGTAATCGCACGATACATAATATGGGAAAATGGCTCGTTTCCGCTGAGTTTTCCCAAAACTTTTTCCGTGTTCAACGCACCACTAAGATAGCGCGCTGTTCGTCCCAAACAAAACATCGTCTTTTTTACTGCGCCAGAGGTTCCCGCTTGTGGGTATTGGGCTAACGTGTCGTCTAGCACAAGATACTTGACAAGGGTCTTGGAGATATCCTCATCTTTCAGCCGTTTCACTTTCGGGATTGGTAAGGTTGCAGCCTCTACCGCGATTTTCCGCATTTCTTCTGCTGTTTTTTTATCGGGGAACTCCCCTTTTACCAGAAGATACGCGGTTTCTAAAAACCCTTTCCGCTCGATGATCTCTTGGAGAGAATACCCGGATAGTATGAGGTTATTTGGTAACACATTGGTAATGATGGTACCCCAGCTTGGTTTTTCTGGAGGTGCGTCCCATACCGTCTTCATTTTTTTATAGTAATTCTCTATATCAAAATAGGTTGCATTATTCAGTTTTGTTTGTGCTTCCTTCATAAGATCGTACTGGCTGTTTGCTACCGGGACTCCTGCATTTTCAAAGGCTTGTCTCTTTGATTGAAATGTCCCATAGGCTTGTCCAGGGGAAACGATCGCGCCGGCATGACCCATGGTTTTTCCCTCAGGTGCATGCTTCCCAGAGATGAGGGCGACAATCGGTTTCGGGTATTTCTTTGGGTTTTTCTTGATATCTTCTGCGAGTAGTTCCTCCTGGCAGCCACCAATCTCACCTGCAACAACGACAAGATCCGTGTTTTTGTATTCCATAGCAAGGGGAACAAGATCACGAAATGTCGAGCCGATCGCTCCATCGCCACCAACTCCGAGCACGGCATTTTGAGCGATACCGATACTTGCCAACGCATCTGATAAATGATAGAGGATTGCTCCACTCCGGGAGATAATCGTAACACCTTTTGGACCAAATGATTCAGAGGAGATTTCCTGCGGATAAAACACATCAGGCAGCATCCCTATCTTAATTCCCTCTGGAGGGAAAATGACACCAGGGGTGTTTCCTCCGATCAGTAACGTGTTATGTTTTCGTGCAGCGACAAGAATATCACGGACATCTCGTAGAGGGATGCCTTCGCTGATGAGAACCACTATCGGTATCCCTGCCTCGATGACTTCGATAGTAGCGTCTTTTGCTGTCGAGTAATGACGCCAGATGCTCGCTGCAGCGATATGAGGATGTTCCGCAAGGCATTCTTTAACCGTGTCATAGATAGGGATTGTCTCCAGAAGTCGTGTCCCGCCGCGACCTGGGGCTATTGCTGCCGTAATCAAGGTACCATATTGTTGCATGAGTGCCGCATGTCGCGTTCCCTGTCCGCCGAGGCCAACGATCACGGTCTCAATCATGCCATTTTTTTTAATCATCTGTGCAAGATCAGGGCGTTTTTTGCTGATAAGGTAGTATAACATTCCTTGGTCAGGTGCGATTTTCTTCATAGTTTCCACTCCTTGGATTCAGATGTTTTTTGGATTCCTTCGCGGATCACATCAGCCATGATCCGTTGATTTCCTATGACGATGTGTACGTCTTTTAATGCATCACCATGTTCATGTTTTTCTTTTTCTAAAAACGTGCGTGCGCTCGGGAGATCAGTCCCGACCATTCTTCCGTAGATAGGGATCATCCGTAGTCCTTTTTCATGACGTTCCATTACTGCTTTTATGAGACCGCGAATGAATATGTCACAGCTGGATATCCCGCCGAACCGTGAGGTAATGATAAGGTCGACGACAGGGTAATCCATGAGTAGATGGAACATTTCTGCTACTCTGTTTTGTGTGGGCCCTCCGCCGCTATCCATGAAGTTCACGGGAACAACACGGTCATGGAAAAATCGTTTTCCAATAGTGGCAACCTCATCAATAGAAAATATGCCGTAGCCAGCGCCACCTGGGACAAGACCGACATAGAGTTTCTTCGGATCTTTTTTGAAATTCTCAGGGAGGAGATCGATATAGGGGAATCCAGCAGCCTGGGCTCTAAGCTCGTTTTTTGTCCGCTCCGCAACATCGTGTCGTTTTTCAGAAATCCCCAGCATCTGCAACAAATCATTCTGTCTGAACAGCGCATTGTCATCCAGGACGAGTTTCGCGTCAGCAGCAATCACACCCTTTGACGTGAGGATTAACGGATTGACCTCGCATAATCTTGCATCACACCGTTGGTAGGTCTCATACACCTTAGAGATGATATCAGCAAGGCTATCCTGAAGTTCGTTTCTTTTCTTTATATCTATCTTTCTCTCTAAGTCATTACAAAGAGTAGAAGCTAGCTCTTGTGCTATTTTTTTCGGTAGCGTCTTGGTGTTATCAACAATCTCTCGCTTCACGATAGATTCTGGTTTTTCACGAGCTACTTGTTCAATGTCAACACCGCCAGAGGCACTCACCATGACCACATTGTTAAACGTCGCAGGGTCCATGGTCGTACCAATGTAGCAGGCACCAAGATCATCCACCGCTTCTTCTAAAAGAATACTTTCCACGGGTAATCCTTTAATCTTCAGATTAAACAATGTTTTTACGAGTGATTTTGCCTCTACCATGTTCTGAGCTTTCTTAATACCACCTGCTTTTCCTCTGCCACCAACCAAAACCATGGATTTTAACATAAGAGGAAAATTCACTGGTGCATGGTCAAGTTCTTCCGCGGAATGAATGGCGCCATATTGTTTCGGAATAGGGATTTTCATGGTATCAAAGATTTTTTTCACTTCGTTCTCGTACAACTTCATGTTCTCAATAGCTCCTATTTGCTCAGTGCCTTTTTAATTTCAAAGTCGATAAAATCACAGTGATGAATGATAATTGCTTCCGGGGACCGATTCATGGTGTCTCCTTCATGAGAATGAACGGCGATAATATGCACCACCTCTTTGGGAAGCATGCATTCTTCGGCAAGTTGTGCGCCAGCCGCGGGATGTCGCATTTTCTCCCCAAATTTACTTTTAACGATTTTCCCATCTTTCATTTCATATTCAAGCAGTTTTCCGACATCATGCAGAAGAGCACCAGCGATAAGATGGTCTTTGTTGAGGTGCTCCTCTCGCGTATTCCCAACATTTCGGACCAGCGTCGTAATCCGTTTGGTATGATCAACAAGTAACCCTGAGTTTTCAAAAATAAGAGTAAACGGGATCTCCTGGAGTCGTTGCCATTTCCCACGATCAGCAGCGGTTTTCCATACGTTCACGACCTTGTTTCTGAGGTCTTTATCTTGTATCCATGTAAGTTCTGAAAAACAGTTCACAATATCGGGTTTTTCTATCATAGAACGCCTCCGTACTGGGTTTTGGGGTAATTGTTCACTGTATTATAAAAATATGCGTCTGCATCAAATGGGTACTAACTGTAAAGATAACTATTAATATTCTCCTGTCAGAAGCACTCTATAGCGATATCGTTTGGTGAAGAATGAAATTCAGAAAGATTGATACGATAATCATCGTAGCACTCATCGTAGTTTCTACGCTTTTTTTATACAAGGCAGATTACATCAGTTCATTTCTGCCTTCTGATGATCAGACTCCACCAGATACCGGTGGCAATACGACAACTCCACTACCACCGGTGAAACTCCCAACTCCACCAAATTCTCTCATTCCTGCATATCGTCGAGATGTCTCAGCAGCGGACGAGGGAGTGCATTTCAACGAACTCCGTATCTCCCGAGAATGGTGGTATTTTAACGCTGTTTTTAACGATAGCTTGAGTCAGTTGAAGGATTGGTCGATTGCGGTCAGTTTCAACCATATGGCCCGTGGCGACCTTATTGGGACTAATAAACCAGATTTGCTTGTCGTCAGTGTCCTTGGCAACAAGAGTGAAACCTATGGTGGGATGACGAACAAGGAGCATTATCTCGGGATCCTCAAAGAAGGGACTCTTATTGCTGGTTCTCCTGGGGTGAAGATTCAGTTTGAGGACTCCTGGGCAGAAGGGTCGTATCCTCGTTGGCATGTCCATGCAGAAGATGCTGATATTGATACAGTACATGAGATCGTCATCGATTTGGATTATACCGCTCGATCCCTGCCGGTTTGGGTACTGGGGTCACGGGCGTTTGATAAATCAGAAAGCGAGGTAGCAAACTACGTGTTGCTTGGTTGTGATGTGTCTGGGACGATCTCGATCGATGGACAGATCTACACCGTGAAGGGAACAGGTTCTCATGAACACTCCTGGACTCCGAATGCAATCACACGACTCGCTATTGGTGGTTGGGACTGGTTCTCACTTACCTTGGATAACGGATGGAACATCTACGCAGCAAATTATCTCCCAAGTCCTCAAATAGTCTCTGGTGCATTGTCAAAGCTTGACCCGTTTGGTACTCTCTTGATCACCACTGATCGAGGAGAAACTATCACCGAGCTAAAGGACGTGAATCTGAAAATCACCCAGAAAGACGAAAAGGTGTTCCCCTTGGTGAAACTGCCATCCGCTTTCAGCGTTAATGCAGATCCAAGTGTAAATCCGCTGTATGTGATTAGTCAAGCACTCCTATACGGGACGAAAACAACGTTAAATGGAGACATCGAAATTACTCATGCGACCAGTAAAATATGGAAGTTCCCCACATATCTTGGGATGAAAATCGGGTATTGCACGATTGATGGAACCATCTCATGGTCAGATGATGACGGTGATCATGAGGTCCCGGTCCACGGAATCGGCGTGTCGTGGAATATGCGTGCGCTCTTGTGATTATTTTACTACTTCCACGGTTGCGTTATCCGCATTCAACACCACGGTATCCCCATCTTTGATCTGGTCAATGTCGATCTTATCAACACACGGGATCGCTGCAAGGATGACGCCGGTTGCAACAATTGTTTCTGT
>CAYGVY010000084.1:0-5628 GCA_964353435.1 uncultured Thermoplasmatales archaeon
CAGCCTCGCAATGGACAAGGAATGATAATCATTACATTTAAACCTTTAACATGAAGCGATCTATCATCTTCTAAATTTGATTCAACGATACATTGAAAAACACAGGGAGACGGTTGATGAAAACAGCGAAGTTATTTAAAAAGCATATCCTTTCCAAGCAGCAGGATAGAAAATGACTCGCGCCTCGTTTGATAAAACTGCAATGTTATACAATTTTGTTGAGAAACATATCTGGGAGGACTACTCAAGTGCGTGTGAAATCATAAATGAGTATTTAACTCTTGAACCGGAGGAAAAAATAATAGACGTTGGCGGGGGAACCGGATTGATTGCCAAGGTGCTTCGGAGCAAGAAACAGAACGATGATATCATGGTTATCGATCTCTCTCGCAGTATGCTTCAAAAAGTTAAGGATCCAACATTGTCTGTCGTCCATGGGGATGTAACAGCATTTCCTCTGAAAGATGAGGCTTTTACGCTTGCGATTCTCGTAAATACGGTTCACCACATTTATGAAACCAAACAACAGGCCGCATTGCAGGAGGTTTTTCGAATTTTGAAAAAACAAGGCAGAATATTTATTATTGAGATATGTCATCCAAATACATTCTTATCAAATCTATTCATAAAAATCGAAAAAATATTGGTTGGAAAAACCCATCATCTTACTGCCGATAAAATGCAACTTGCGATACAGGACGCGGGTTTCCATGAGATAAAGGTTTTTTTCCCAAAGAAATATCCCTATCGATATGTCACCACCGCAATAAAATAACCAATGGATGGATTTTTTTCCCTTTTTGTCGGATTGCTTCAGAAGACCAGCGAATATACGATTAGATAATTTTAATAAACTCCAGCTGGTTTCCTAGCGTCCATCTTATGAAAAAGAATATTCTTTCCATACTTGATGTTGCAGAGGAAATTGAAGAAATCATCGATCTCGGAATCCAATTGAAACATGATGTAAAAGCAGGAAAGCAGTTCAATAATTTACAAGGAAAAACACTTGCCATGATTTTTGAGCGCCAATCAACACGAACAAGACTCTCTTTTGAGGTTGGAATGACGTTGTTAGGTGGCCACGCGATCTTTCTTACAGGCGGTGAGATGGGGATAGGGCAACGAGAATCCCCTGAAGATATCGCACGGGCGTTATCCAGGTATGTCGATGCAATAATGTACCGGCCAATCAACACCTTCTATTTACAAGAATTGGCCGCGCATGCAACAGTACCGGTGATTAACGGGCTTGACCGAGAGGAACACCCCTGTCAGATCCTTGCTGATCTTATGACCATAAAAGAAAAAAAAGGACGACTTGAAGGTCTCACCTTTACGTTTGTTGGTGATGGAGACGATAATCTCGCGCATTCATATCTCTTAGGATGCACATTAACTGGAATGAATGTAACGGTGATCTCCCCGAAGAAATATTGGCCAAATGAGTATTATGCCACACGATCAAAAGACATCGCTTGGAAGAAAAACCATTCTGTCAGTATTACTGAGGATCTCAACGCAGTCGCACAAACTGATGTGATTGCAACCGACACCCATGTTTCTTTTTGGTTCGAACCTGAACGACAACAACGACTTACTGATCTCTGCAACTACGTAGTTACCCAAGAAATAATGAAGAAAGCAAAACCTGATGTGATCTTCATGCATTGCATGCCAATTTACTATGGCGAAGAAGTCACGAAAGATGTTGCGCATGGACAGAAATCCGTTGTCATTGATGAAGCGGAGAATCGTCTGTGGGCACAAATGGCATTGCTCATTAAACTATTAAGTTAATCCAGTGGAGATATTCCGCGTTTATCAGTTGTAGGAATATGTCAAGAAAGATTAACGCAAAGGAGAACAACAGGTAGTCATACCCTTTTTTACCCATGATTTTTCCCATGTGTTTTCTTTGAAGATCATCCACTGTTTTTATAAGTTGATAGGATTGATCAAGTGTATAGAACCAGAGGATGACGAAGGGAATTAGAAAGATAAGCGAAAGAATAGTCAAGAACCAAAGGAGAATACCAAGGATCCCTGAGATGAATAACATACAAAAGGAGATTTTTGCTGCGTTTTTCTCACCAAACGAGGTTGCATAGGTTTTCACCCCGAGCCTACGGTCTCCTTCCACATCATGAATCCCTTCTGCAAGGTCGTGTGCATTATCAGCGAAATACGTGAATAAAACAAGCAGAAACATCGGGAGGAGCTGAGCGCGATGAATAGAGAGATACCCAAGTACGGGAACAGAAAAGTTGATATCCCCGGTTGCAGGCAACGTAGTAAAGATTGCGAAGAACCCGAAAAGCGGGACAGCAAGCCACTGGACAGGTGTGAAAATTTCTGAATACGCAGGTAGTTTGATGATTTTCTTGAGATATTTATTATGGAAGGCGACAAACAACGCAGTCACTCCGACAAGAAGAAGACACCAGGGACTTGTGAGAACAGCGAAAAGAAAGGTAAGTGCAGAAAAAACAAGGGCGATTGTAAAGAATTTTTTTGAGCTTATGCGTCCACTAGGAATAGCTCTAGTGGGATGGACGATGATATCGATGTCCTTATCGGTGATATCATTCCAGATAAGTGCAGCGAAAAAACCTGAATATAAGGTCGCAATGGTCAAAAAGATAGGTTTGATGATTTCAATAGAAAATGGGTGAATGCCATCGGCAAACATCGTTGCCCAGGCAAACATTGTTACTCCTGCAAACATCAGGACATAACAGATCAGTTCATAGGAAGGAAATGGACGCCAGTGGATGAGAAACTGAACTGGCCGGGTGAGAAGAAATTCTTTTTTTGATTCTGCTGTTTGTTCCATTAACCACCCTTTAAAGCTGATACCTGGTAGACGTTTGCAGCTAAAAAACGTTTTCTTAATTCTTTCGCAGATGGAACGTTGTCCATCCAAATGGTCCATAAAAGGGAAACGGAGTATGATATATCTGTTTGATTATCTCAATATCTGGGTGTGCATTGATACATTGAAGGATATCAGTAACAGCGATACTTATCTCTCGAACAATAATCTTACTGTGATGTTTCGTATTTTTAAATAAATGTTCTAAGATCTGTACTTTTGGAAAGGAGCAACTTGATATAAAAATTAGATCAAAATCATTGACAGGATAGTTTGTCCCATTCCCCTGGGCAATTGTTATTTTTTTTTCAAGATGATGCTTTTGCATTATCTCATAGCCTCGTCGTACCGCTTGAGTGTTCTTATCAATGCCAACAATAACACCTTGGCAACATTGTGCAAGCACGATTTCGGTTAAAGGATATGAGCCACATCCGATATGCAAGACCTTTGAATTTGATGCAATACCGCAGGCTTCACATTCTTTTTTATATTCTTCTTCAATGGATTTATTATAGTACTGAGCAATTTTATCGCTTTTATATGACCAGGTATCTGCGATATCCCAAAAAAAATTTGAAATCTTTTTAACGATAGAAATAGCAATGGTATCGATAACAGTTTTTTTAGTATTACGTATATTCATAGATGTTGCCTTGTAGTTAATAAAACTTGTACGGTCTCCAGAGATGTATGCACCAACATAGTATTAAAATATTGTTTAAAAAAAAGTAATTACTCTTCTAGGAATACCATTTTTTCATGATTACTAAGAGAATGTTGCAGGCGACGCCGAAGGTGTTTGCTGCGATGATCGCGATGTCATTCCGTAAGATTCCATATATGAGCCAAAGAGACATACCTGTTGTGAGGACGAAGGGCATCCAATAGGAGACTTCATCGAGTTGTTTGGTTTTATATCCTCGGAAAAGTTGTGGGATAAATCCAATAGAAGTAATCGTACCAGCAGCAACTCCAAGCCAGGTGAACATATCAACGGACATACGGGAATTGCATCTAATAAAGTATATTAAGGCTTTCTAGGATGCACGGATAAGTTAATGAATGGTTTTCCTTGGGCCCGTGGGGTAGCTTGGTATCCTTCTAGCTTGGGGTGCTAGTGACTTGAGTTCAAATCTCAACGGGCCCACTTCTCCATATAAATCGTTATTTTTTTCATCTGTATGTTTCTTTGATGTGTGAGTATCAGTGGTAGAATGAAAAAAAACAATCTATTAAAAGAGGTAAAATATAAAAAAAAGAAAAAAAGAAGTGTGTTACTTCTTTTTCAAATAGGGAAGGCCGGTTCGTTTGTTAACTCCGACGGCATAGCCAGCCGGTAATTCGCAAGGAGTTCCACTTTTTGGTGATCTCTTGCTAAAGAAATAAATCGTTTGCTTTCGTCCGCCTTTAAGGGTGACATCCCTCTTATATAACGTCCATCCTTCATATATATATGGCATACTTTGTTCCTCGGAATCAGAATCATGTAAGGACGATTTAAAGTTTCTCTTAAGCTCTCCCAAAGAAAAAAAGATTGCTTAGTGCTGTTGGATGGGCTGTAAAATCAGCTTGTTTTGATGTTTTTTAAAGATGATCTCGTGATCCTCAAAAATCGGGTGTCTCCCGAGAAGAACCGGTAGGTCATTGCGATCAGACACATGGATTTCGAGGTTTTCGTAGGTGAACTTTCTATCCGTATCATAAATAACCATGGTCAGTATTGATTTGCAGAGGGAGGTTTCCCCGCCTGCGGTGTCAACACAACCTGCTTTCTCCAATTTGAGTTTCAAATACTTGGCGATAGCATAGGGAATGACGATAAAGTCTCCACCAGAATCAAGTAGTGCATCAATAAGTGGGGTTTCTCGTTCTTTTGAAAGAAACTTGATGGGGATCAAGGGATAGTTCTTGTATTCGAAGATAAAGGGTGTTTCCGGCATGATTGCGTTAACGTAAATGGATACTGCCAGATAATACTTTTGATATCTTGATGTTATCTGCAGGGAATTTCTCCGCAGGGTACTTCTCATCAGCAGCCCGCAGGACGTCTTCAAGGTTCACGCTATGGTCAACAATTTGATCGTTGAACAATAAAATCCATTCACCTGAGTATTTTTTTAGCATCTCTTCCTGTTCCATCAGATATCACTTACCATGATGCTGTATATAAACATTCCGTAATTTTTACGGGAAAAAAGCCTATCATTCTTTCTCTTCTGTTTTTTCCATAGAAAAGGAAATAATCGCTCCAAGCAGGCCACCGAGGACCAAGACAATGGTGATTGAATAGATTCCGATGTCTGCCCAGACGCCGTAGCGAAGACCCCAGGTTATGTAGAGAAGAAGTCCTGCGATGAGGACGATGAGAGCAACGATGGTATATGCATTGATGTTTTTCATGCTTAGTTCCATTTTTTCATACCTCTTTCATTATTTTTTTTAACTTGGATGGGAGCACTGGGATTTGAACCCAGATCGACGGGTCTCTTCGTAGGTCATCGCTCCAGTTATTCATCATACGTCAGATGACCCTCTTGTAATCATACCTAACTGGAGCCCGTAATGATGCCGGGTTACACCATGCTCCCATTACGATATGTATTACTGTTTCTGTCTTCGCATTCGTTTTTCTCGTCGCATCCGTTTCTTGCGCCATTTCCAGCGCATTTTCCTTCGCTTTTTCCATACTCGAGAACTGCGTTTCATTGGATTTTCCTCTGATTTGTCTACCTTGCCCCTAAAATAGATAG
>CAYGVY010000085.1:0-5627 GCA_964353435.1 uncultured Thermoplasmatales archaeon
GGAGATTCAACGACCACAGTTCGTACCCTTGGTGTGGAAATCAATAATATTTGGATTGAACCTGCACGATCTGGGGGGAAACAAATTCGCGCGACAGCAAACTATGAAGATATCGGCTATCTTGCCGCAGGAGCAAGCATCGAGATAAACTTCAAGCTTGTTGTCGACAAAAACATGAGTGAGGGAATATATTTTCCCGTTGTAAACGTTGATGTCAGCGGTGGCACCGATGTCATCTATCCTCTTTTAGTCAAAGTAAGTAATGCCTCAGTAGATCTCCTCCCAACAAGTGTTCCTTCGAAAATCTCCAAAGGAGGAACAACAGAGCTTACCGTTACTGCGGTGAATAAAAGAGAAAACGCGGTAAAAGAAGTCATTATCACTCCACACGGAGACGGTGTCGAGTTCGTCCCACAGAGTTATTTCATAGGATCACTTGCTGCAGAAACATCAGAAAACGTGATTTTTTCAGTCAAACCAATTAGTACCAGTGTGAGTAATATTTCCTTCTCAGTGAGCTACAAGAATGGGGATAATCTGCATACAAACTCATTAATCGCTCCTCTCTCCGTTATTGAGGCGTTAGATGTTGCACCGATTATTACCAATTTTCCCCTCAGCATCACGAAGGGAGGCTCCTCTAGAATAAGCATTGAGGTGTATAACGCAAAAACAGAGAAGATCACCGGTGTTCTAATAACCCCTATCTGTAATGCAACAGTGATCCCCTCGCAGTATTTTATCGGCTCTATGGATCCTGATGATGTGTTCTCCGCATCCTTTGACATCTATGCTGACACGGTTGGATACGGGACGCAGATCATTGGCTTTACAGTCTCCTTCAAACAGGGAAATGATTATTATGAGACCCCAGTGGTCAGTAAATCGTTTAGCGTTGTCTCCGGGCCAGGTCAGAGCTATCAATCCTCTGGTAGCTCAAGTAGTACATCTGGGTCAAGTAGTGGCATGCCTCAAACATCCTCGTTACTTACTACGTGTTTAACACCACTTATCATTATCATCGTTGTCATCATTGTAGTTGTAATATTATACGTACGGTGGAAAAAACGGCGGAAGGCATAATGAGTAAGGACGTCATCGTCACAGAAAACATCTCAAAAACCTATGGCAAACCCCCCCTGCAGGTCTTTGCTCTGCGGGAGACAAATCTTCGTATCAAACAGGGGGACTACATCGCCATCATTGGACCGTCGGGTTCAGGAAAATCAACCTTGATGAATCTCCTGGGATGCCTTGATAAACCATCCTCGGGGAATATCATTATCGACGGCAGCGATGTATCCACGTTAAATGAAAACGAACTTGCACGTATTCGTCGAGAAAAAATTGGTTTTATTTTTCAGAAATATAACTTAATTCCCACGTTAAATGCGTTGGAGAATGTCGAGTTGTCCATGGGGTTTGCTGGGGTTGATTCCCAGACACGGACAAAAAAGGCAAAACAGCTTTTAGAGATGGTTGAGCTTTCCAAACGATTAACACACAAACCATCGGAGATGAGCGGTGGTGAACAACAACGTGTCGCTATTGCTCGAGCACTCGCCAATAATCCTTCGATTATTCTTGCGGATGAACCAACCGGAAATGTTGATACAAAATCAGGCGACAATATTATGCGAATTCTCGAAGAGGTCAATAAAAGAGGAGAAACTATCATCGTAGTGACGCATAATATGGCGATTGCACAGCGAGCGAAACGAGTGCTTCGTATTCAAGACGGAGAGGTACGAGAAGAGCATGTTTAGAGACAATGTGAAGCTTGCAATAAAAAATCTTCGAAATCGATTTTCTCGATCACTGCTGACATTACTTGGTATATCGATTGGTATCATGGCAATTATCTCCCTTTTGGCACTCGGTGAAGGCATGCAACAAGCAATCACCGGGGAGCTTTCCTCACTCTCTGATGTCGTCATTGTTTCAACAGGGGGGGATGTTTTTTCTGCCTTTGGGGGAGGAGGTTCAACAGGTGAGTATTTCACGCAGCGGGATATCGCGGTCATCGAGCGTCTTCAGGGAGTCAAAGATGTAAGTACCCAACTATCTGGGTATGCTGTTGCGGAATATAATGGGAAAAAAACAATTGTATCGTTGACTGGTATGGAAATCGGTGTCATGCGGCTTCAATATGCAAGTCAGAATTTAGACGCAGGAGAATTTCTCAATGAAGGTGATCAGAATAAGATCATGATTGGATATAGTATCGCCCATGATACCTTTGATGCGGATATTTCTGTTGGTGGGCGGATCAAGATTAACGGTGAAAAGTTTTTTGTCAGCGGTATTTTCGGAAAACAGGGTTTTGGCGGTGTTTCCTCAGATAGTATTATGTTAATGAGCTCCCGTGATTTTCAAAAATTAACTGGTCAGAGCAATATCAGTCTCATTTATTTACGTGTAGAGAACGTCAAGGATGCCGAATCCATTGCGACTACGATACAAAATGCAATCAATGAAAACCATGGGCGAAAAGATTTTGCTACGGCAACGACCATGACATCTATCCTGGAAACAGTACAATCCATTACTGGACTCCTTCAGGTGGTGCTTGTGGGTATTGCCTCTATTGCTCTTGTTGTTGCCTCAATTGGGATTATGAATACGATGCTTACCTCAGTCATGGAGCGTACTAGGGAAATTGGTATTATGAAAGCAATCGGTGCAACAAACCGGGACATCATGAGTATCTTTATTTTTGAAGGGATGCTGTTAAGTAGCGTTGGAGGGATTATCGGTATTATTCTTGGTGTGTTCGGCTCGCAAGGACTCACCCTTATTCTGAATAATTTTATGACGATGGGTCCTTCGATGAACCTTACTCCAATTATTACGATTTCGTCGGTGGTTCTTGCGGTTACCGTGTCGCTTATCGTCGGAGTTCTTTCAAGCTTATACCCTGCATGGAAAGCAGCTCGGATGAGCCCGATTGAAGCGGTACGCTATGAATAATCCATTTTTTTTTACAGCACTACACATTAATATTGCCTATTTGATGCCAGGTGGCATATGAAATCCTCCCTCTTCATCAAAATACTCCAAGAAAAAAAGTTACTCTTACCGCCATTAAGCGGATATACTGATTATCCCTTTCGGGTTATTCTTGCTGATTTTAAACCACCATTTATAATAACGGAGATGGCGAATGCACGCGCAATAGTACAAAGGAATCGGCGAACCATGCAGATTCTGAAGATCGCTGAGGGGAAACATTACAACGGTGTTCAACTCGTAGGAAGCATTCCTGAGTATATGGTTAGAGCAGCAAAAATCGTCGAAGGCCTTGGGTTTGATTATATTGATATCAATATGGGTTGTACAGCACGGAAAGTCGCGTGCAGGGGTGAAGGAATAAGTCTGATGAAACATGAGGTACACGCCTGTGAAATTGTTGCCGCGGTCACCGACGCAGTAGATGTTCCAGTGACCTGTAAACTGCGTCTAGGCCCATCGAAACAATCAATGAATGTTGTTGCTCTTTCCGAAAAACTCGTTGATTCTGGTGCGGTCGCCCTCACAATCCATGGACGAAGCGGTGAAAAAAAATTCGGATTACCTGTTGATCTTCGAATAATACATGAAGCTGCAACCATTCTTACGATTCCAATTATTGTGAACGGAGGCATTTACACAGGAAGCGATGCGCAACAGATGATTCAGGCTACCGGTGCTGCTGCCGTCATGCCCGGACGAGGACTCATTGGAAACCCTTGGATTATTCCAGAGATTCTCTCAACAATATCCAAGACCTCGTTTACACCACCGACTCTTCAGACGAAAAAAGAAGTATGCAGAAAGCATCTGGGTTTGCTAGTGGATTTTTACGGTGAACGAAAAGCTGTATTAAAAATGCGAAGTATCCTGCCACAATATTTTTCATCTTGTTTTTTTCTTAAAGATTTGAAACTGGATGTACACAAAGCATCGAATGTGAGTGATATACCCATATTGTTGGAACGACTCGATGACGCTAAGGGATACACTATCTATGATAAAAGGAAAAAATGAAGTAATTATAAATTATGCATCACAATCAAATAATGATAATGAAAGTATATGCTCCTTTCGGGATTGAGCACTCATGGGTATAAATCCAATGTAATTTAAAAAACTGACCAGCATCGTTTTATACACAAATACTTATATTACATCCAATATATTCAAGCACACTAATTCACCAAGAAATAAGGAGGAAAATATTATGTTGATAATCGTAAGATTGTATCCAAAAATAGATATCAATAAGATCTGGGACTACGTGGAACATGAAATGAAAGAAAGATCATCAAAATCTATGACACCGTTATATGCTACACAAACAGAAGGAATGATGGATGTCGGTATCATTTTCGATGTGAAAAATCCTGATGACCTCGCTCATTTTCTTACTGAAGAGATTGTGAAATGTAATGAGGTGCATCATACAAAAACGATCTCGCTGATGAAACCAGTGTTTTTCCCCATCCCCAAAGAGAAACCGGAGAATATTCAGCGTTATCTTATCCGAGTGTATATGCATCCACGATATTACAAACAGATTTATGATTATCTAATTAATTATCGTTATCCATACAATCTTTTCCCCATCTATATCTCGTATTCTCTTGGGGATGAAGATATTATCATGAGTGTTGCAGCTGACTCTAAGGAAACCGCTATTAAATTCTTAAAAGAACATATACGGATGTTGGATGGTGTCGATCAGTCAGCCCTCTACCCGGTATTTAGAGCGAAACGATTTGCTCCGCTTGAAAAATTAATCGAACATCAGAAAAAATATTTATCTGAGGGTGGTAAAAAAACGCCTTTGGAGGAAATAGACCAGGAGTTTGACTGGGTTGAAGATTTCGAGCAATATGCCATGCTTACTGGTGCGTTTCCTGGGGACCTTTAAGAAAAAGGGTAAGGGCTTACGAAGCTAGAGAGATAATCTTATTGAAAAAAGAATAATAATTATCAAAATGTATATTCTTCGAAATAATCAGCAATAATAACTTTTTGGGTACAAATCCCCTTTTTGCAATAACAGAAGAAAAATCAATTTTTATAAATTTTTTTTGTGTGTTTCCAACAGGAGAAAAAAATGAAAAGGTGCTCCTGTCGGGATTGAGCATCCACGGGTACAAATCCCTCAGTTTTGATTATTTTTTTTAATAACAAATACCTTTTACTTTATTTTTGTGATTTAAATGTATGTTGTTGCATTAGTATCGAGGCAATGTAGTGTACTATCGCCTCGTCTTTCCCCTTATCACCTTCTTCAATCGCTTCATAATAATGGATTTTATCCCTTAGTTCTACGTAAAACATGGGGAATTTATTTTTCATTAATATCCAATTCATCGCAACTCGTGATGTTCTTCCATTTCCATCAGAAAATGGATGAAGTCGGACCAATTTATTATGCAATATCGCACCTAATTCAATCGGATGTAACTTTTTTCTCTCAACATAATACCACTGAAATATTTTCCTTCCTTCTTCTCTAATCTTTTTATGAGTTGGAGGAATCCAATCAGAACCAGAAATTCTAACATCGTGATCTCTATATTGACCAACAATTTTGCAGTTCGTGTTCTTTGTGAGTACTCCATGAATTTTTAGTAAGA
>CAYGVY010000086.1:0-5571 GCA_964353435.1 uncultured Thermoplasmatales archaeon
TGCTGGGTATCAAACCACATCGTTCACCGCTAGTTTTTATATCGGCGATCCTGACCTCGCGCTGACCGCTCTTTCTGCACCTGATGTCTGCTACGTAGGATACAATATCACAATTACCGCTAACATTCGCGCGTTTAACACCACTGTTGAGCATGTGAACGTCTCGCTTCTCATTAATAACCTGCCTGTTGACCCTCGGAAAAATCTTACTATTCAAAAAGATGAAAATAGAACCCTTCAGTTCTCGTGGCTTCCTTTAAGGAAAGGGAAATATAATGTCTCTGTAAGTATTTTCTATCCTGATTCAAACCCTGGAAACAATAAAAGATGGAAATTGGTGACCGTTGAAGGAATACCTGATTTAGGTGTCGTAAATATATCGGTGGCACCAACTCCGGTAAATGAAGGAAATCCGGTCACGATTACTACTCGTATAATCAATACCGGGGATGGAAACGCGACTGACTATAAGGTGTTCCTGTTCTGCGAGCAAAATGAAAACAACCACACAATGTACTTCTGGGATGATAAGAACTATACGACCCTGAGTTTGAAGAAGAACGAAGCCAAGAACATCAATCTCACATGGGCGGAGACCGAATATGGAAAGGAGAGTTTCCACGGTGAATGGGCGATTGGAATACGAATCCTTAATACAACAACCACGCCAGATAAGCACGGCGAAAATAATACTATGGCACTTTTCCATGTCTTGCGTGTCAATCCAGCGGAACGAAAACCACCGGTTATATCCAATCTGAATTACCCACGCACAATAGAACAAGGTCAACCGGTGCTTATCACCGCTCAAGTCACCGATGATTCAGGTATTGACTCGGTGAAGATTTCCATAAGAACACCGAACAAGACTCTTGTCAAAGGAAATATGACTACAGAAGCAAATAATCAATATAAGTACCAATATATGAACACATTGCTCGGTTCTTATTCCTTCTGGATCAACGCAACTGATCAATCCCCGAACCATAATAAAACAAGCGCAACCGGGACATTCGAAATAACAGATGATAGAACACCACCGACGATTTCTTTCTATGGTGAGTATCCCTCTGTCCAGTTGAAGAATAATGAGGTGGAATTACGTTGCATCACCACCGATTTCTCAGGCATACAATCCGTTAAAGTGACTCTGCATTCTCCAGATAATCTCTTAGAGACACACACCATGAACAATGCATCGCACGACTCGAAATATGTGTATACACAAGGGTATGGGATTATCGGAAAATACGTTTATTCTATCACCGTAGAGGACAACAAAGGAAATAAAAAAACCACTGAAGACAAAACATTTTGGATAACCAATGATGTGAATGATACTGATAACGACGGCATGCCAGATACATGGGAGGACCGTTACGGGTTTAACCAGTATGACCCTATCGACGCATCACAAGATGCAGATAATGACGGGATTACGAATCTTCAGGAATATAAGGATGGCACCAATCCAACAAAGAAGCTTTCATCTCCATCGGAATTCTTCACACGATTAAAAGAAAACTGGGCTTATCTTGTTGCCTCCATTATCGTATTTGTGATGATTGTGATTCTCGCTCGTTATGGAATACGGAGACGAAAACAATGAAAATCCCTCGCAAAACACTCCCGTTCATCGGCATCATTTTCCTTGCTTTTATAGTCCTGCTTTTCTCAATCTGGGACATCATCTATCATGAACAGTGGCTGGAACGTATTATCGCCCTCTACGGGATTCTCATCATCCTTACATTGCTCTTTCTTGTTTCCAAAGAGAAGAAGAAACCAGTTGTTAAAAAGAATATAGATGAATTTGAAAAATCACTCAAAGGAAAGCTTCATCATTTCAAATGTCCCTCGTGCGGTGGCATTTTCGCTATTAAAAAATCAAAACATAACAATAAAAAACCGTTCAGTTTGACATGCCCTGATTGTGGTACTACGGGGACAATCCCTTCAAAACCATCTCAGATTATCGAAGAAATCCCTGAGAAGAAATCAGTAAACAAAAATTTCAAGTGCGAAACGTGTGGAGAGTGGATCATGGTCTGGGCGGAAGGAACTGATCTTGTATCGGACATTCATGTGTTCTCATGTCCCTATTGCGGAGCGAAACAAGATATGCGTCTGACTTAAATGTGATGCCGTATTTTTACTGCTTCCCCATGTCTTGATTCAACCATCTCTTTTCCATTCATCAGTGCGACACCAACACCACAGAGCTTCGTATTTTTCCTTATAATGACTTCATCGCTGATCCGTATCGATTCATCCGCATTTTTTACCCCTGGAGCAAACACCGATCCTTTCAACGTGAAATCATCAAAAATCTCTACCCAGTATTGCTCCGCGGAAGCGAGTCGTTCACCCCCCTCCATGGTTAATGAAATCAGTCCACGTTCTTCCGTAACCATGCCTAGTTGTGTATTTTTTTGCATGATTTTTTGATAGGGATATTTTCCTCTGATGGTACAATCTTTCAGAAGGTGTTCTGCAAGAGGTTTGCTCATTTGATAGCAAGCCAGTGCTTTGATGTTTTCATATGCTCGTTGTGATGGTCCTACACGCTTGTGCATCCGTGTTGTTTTTTGGAGCACGTTAGATAATTCGTCAAGCGATTCCGCTGAAGTAGGTGTATCTATACACGTCGAAACAGGGTTTTTCAACAGATCAGCCACGAATTGTTGCATCGCCCTAGGGATATGCATAATTATAGTGTCGTAGGCATTCTTCTGTAGATACTGTTGTAGGAGCGTTCGAATCATTTTCTTTTCATCTTCATCCCAGTACCCAGTGACAGCGGTATCATAATTGGAAGCAGGATATGTTAACTCCAGCTCCCTTGGAACAAGCCCCAGTGGTGATGTCAGAATCACTTCATGAACCACGAATGAATTGTCCAGATTCAAGATACGTTCTCTGAAAAGTTTATGAGATTTTGAAAACGAGTAAGGTTTTTTTGCCGAACATGGAAGTAAAAGCAGAATTCGAGCACTTGGTGGTTTTTCATATCTCTGGATAACCCGCTCCTGGAAACGTCGGATCTCTGGTCGAACCAATGAATCCTTGGTAGTCGCAATCAATGGTTGTTTACGCATTACCGGTGTTCGTTCCTCTAAAAATTGATAATGATTGAGATCAAGGATTCTCAGCATAGATGCTAAGAGCGGGCTGGTTCTTACGCGTATCTCCACAAGCTCTCGTAACGAACCAGCGACAATCGCGTTCCTCACTTGTTTTATCTCGCAAAGAAGCGCAGAATAGTTATGCTCCAATATCTCTTCATATTTCATCACGGAGGCATCCTTGATTTTTATACAGGAGGAGCAGTTGCAGGGAAGCTCAGGTAATTGGTTTTTTCTGCAAGGACCGGTTGGGAATAATAAAGTCTCGTTTCGCGCTGCCATGACTGCTGAAAAAGAATCAAAAAAATCTACACCCAGATACGTGAGAAGTGCAATACTAGAAGGTTCGCCAACACAAGGAAAGTAGATCAGTTTTTGATACCCTATTTTCTCCCGTAATTCTGTTATGAAATCGACAAAGTGTGATTGCTGGGAAAACAATTGTGTCGCGTTCGTGACGATAGAAAGGATCGCATCATTGTTTTTTACAGTCTCTGATATAAGTTCTTTTTTCGCAGGGATAAGGAAGCAGTCAGTGTTTTTGTTTTTGGTGAGGACGCTGAGATGTAATTCTTTGGCGGCATCCTTCGGATATATCAGGTAATCGTTCAATAAGACTTCTTTTTTTTCCTTTTTTTCTCCTGCTGAAAAGATACTATCACCAATTCGTATAGTAAGTATCTTGGTTTTTCTGGTTCCGTTGGTAAGGAGGATATCGGAAAATTCTGGTGACTTGCATCGCGACGTATGAAGAAAGAGAATGTTTGGAGTAACAACAATCTTTTCATCAATGGTGAGCTGTCCGATTCGTGCAGGTCCGTCTCTGTTGTGTACTCGAAAATTCATCGGTCACCGATACTGCTTCCTGTTTAAGAACGTTTAGATGCCGTGCTAGTGGCGGAAGTATCTTTGCCCGGAGAAAACCATGGCAATACCATGTTCGTTTGCTGCTTGAATGACTTCTTCGTCACGGATCGAGCCGCCTGGCTGAATAACTGCTTTTACGCCAGCGTTTACCGCAACATCAACAGCGTCTCTGAACGGGAAGAACGCATCACTTGCCATGATTGATCCTTTGATATAGTCTTTACCCTTATGGGTCGCAATCCAGGTTGCGTCAACACGTGATGTTTGTCCACCACCAATACCAACAGTCCGTGTCCCTTTGACAAAAACAACGGAGTTGGATTTTACATGTTTGACGCATTTCACTGCAAAGTTCATAGAACTAAGGTCTTCTTTTGTCGGTTTGGTCTTTGTAACGATCTTCCAGGTTTTCTGGTCAGCAAACCAGACGTCTCGTTCCTGTACAAGAAATCCCCCGACGACGCTTCGCACATCCAAGCCTTTTCTCGAAGTTTCCTTTTCTAAACCCTTTAGTTCAAGCAACCGGAGGTTTTTCTTTTCACTAAAAATCGCTAGAGCGTCTTTGCTGAAGCCTGGCGCCACAATTACTTCAAGGTAATACTT
Organism: uncultured Thermoplasmatales archaeon; assembly: GCA_964353435.1. Lineage (GTDB taxonomy): Archaea > Thermoplasmatota > E2 > DHVEG-1 > DHVEG-1 > SM1-50. Next base: position 4,596 of record CAYGVY010000086.1, read on the forward strand.
GGATAGTTCCTGTGCGACGTCTTTTGGTAGTTCTCTGTTAAACGCAACAATACCGCCAAAAGGTGAGTAAATATCGGTTGCGTACGCATCATTCCACGTCTGAAGTAACGTCGATGCACTGGCTATCCCACAGGGAGTCGCGTGTTTGACGATGACACAAGATGGTTCTCTGAATTCTTTGATACACTCAACCGCACAGTTCGCATCAAGGATGTTGTTAAACGATAGTTCTTTTCCTTGGAGTTGTTTTGCGTTGGAGATACAGGGTTCTTCGGTAGGGGGAAGCGCCTTGTAAAACGCGCCTTTCTGGTGAGGGTTTTCCCCGTATCGCATTTCCTGCATCTTCCGCATCGAAACGGTATACTCCTGCGGTAAGATCTCCTCGGTCCATCGATTTCTCAGGTATTGCGAGATGATCGAATCGTACTGGGCGGTATGCGCATAGGCTTCAATCGCAAGTTTCTCACGTTGTTCCAGTGTTATTTCTTTTTTTGATTTCAGAGCGGTAAGGATTTCTGGGTATTGTTTTGGGGATATTACGACGACAACGTCTTTGTAGTTCTTTGCCGCTGCCCGGATCAGCGTTGGTCCACCGATATCAATGTTTTCGATGACTTCTTCGATGCCGATGTTTGGTTTTTGTATGGTTTTTTCAAAAGGATAGAGGTTACAGACAACAAAATCAATCAAGTTGATCTGGTGTTCTTTGAGGGTCTTCAGGTGTTTTTTGTCGTCACGTCGAGCAAGAATCCCTGCATGGATAATCGGATGAAGGGTTTTTACTCTACCATCGAGCATCTCAGGGAATTTAGTAACTTCTGATACTTCTTTGAGAGGGATACCTGCTTTATGTAAAAAAGCGGCGGTGCCTCCTGTTGAAAGAATTGTTATTCCTAGGTTTGATAGTTCTTTTGAAAAATCAATAACGCCTTCTTTGTCGTAAACACTAACCAGTGCGTATCGGTGTTCCATTACT
>CAYGVY010000087.1:0-5523 GCA_964353435.1 uncultured Thermoplasmatales archaeon
AGGACCTCCAACTAAGTAGCATCGTACCCAATGATGTGTTCCTACTTGTATCAGTGGCGGTAAATTTTTTGTGCATGGTTCAAAACAATATTCGCATCTCGGATGAAATGGACATCCTGAGGGAAGATCAAGAAGGTTCGGAACCAATCCTTCGATGATTTTCAATCGTTCTGTATCTACATCAAGCCGTGGTATCGATTTCATTAATGCTTGTGCATAGGGATGTAATGGATTCTTGAAAAATGTGTGAACATCTGTGTATTCAACCATATATCCAGCGTACATTAACGCGACATTATCACATGTTTTTGCTATCACACCAAGATCATGGGTTATCAGCAGCACAGAGGTATTGAACTTTTTTCGTAGTTCATCGATCAATTTGAGAATCTGAGCTTGAATCGTCACATCCAAGGCAGTGGTAGGTTCATCAGCAATGAGAAGAGCAGGATTGCATGATAATGCCATTGCGATCATCACCCGCTGTCGCATCCCTCCAGATAATTCATGCGGGTAATCATCTATTCGTTTTTCTGGATCTGGAAACCTTACGGTGTATAACGATTCAATCGCTTTTTTCCGAGCATCATCCTTTTTTAATCCCTGATGGAGTTTTAGTACTTCCATTATTTCAGAACCGATGGTAAACATGGGATCAAGCGAGGTCATTGGTTCCTGGAAAATCATTGATATCTTACATCCTCGGATTTTCCTCATTTCTTTTTCAGAAAGCTCCAAAAGATTCGTTCCTTCGAAAAATATTTTTCCACCAACGATTTTTCCCGGAGGGCTTTGTATCAATCTCATGATGGATAACGCTGTCACACTTTTCCCGCACCCTGATTCTCCAACAAGGCCGAGAGTTTCTCCTTTGTTGATGGAAAAACTCACTCCATCGACCGCTTTGATGGTTCCTTCATGGGTGAAAAAGTATGTTTGGAGATCTTCAACTCTGAGTAACTCTTCCATTTTTTTCATCCTATTCTTTTAGTCTTGGATCTAAAATATCCCGTAAACCATCTCCTAACAGATTTAGTCCTAATACTGCTATGATAATTGCAATTCCAGGGAATGTTGCAGCCCACCATGAGCCACTCACGATGTAGAAACGACTATCGGAGAGCATCGCACCCCATTCCGGGCTTGGTGGTTGTGCACCTAATCCTAAGAAGCCAAGCGCGGCTGCGTCAAGGATGGCGCCTGCCATCATCAACGTCCCATAGACAATGACTGGTGAAAGACTATTCGGCAACACATGTCGAAAAATGATTCTTATATTGCTCGAGCCAATCGCTTTCTGGGCTTCTATATATTCCATCTCTTTAATATATAATACTGAACCTCGCATGACCCGTGCCATCTGAGGCGAGTATTCAATACCGATCGCTATCATGGCTTTGTCCAATCCCTGGCCAATCACCGCAACAATGACTATGGCGAGTAATAATGACGGGAAGGCAAACAGGATATCAGTGATTCGCATAAGTACACTATCAATCCATCCCCCATAATACCCTGCAGCGACCCCAATTAAAATACCAAGTACTGTAGCGATGCCAACAGCGATAAAACCAACAGTGAGACTTATGCGGGAACCATGAATAATGCGACTTAAAATGTCTCTTCCCAGCATATCGGTCCCCAGAGGGTACCCCGGGATGCTTTCATTACTCCAAAACCCTGGTTTTAGACTATTTTCAAGTTTTGGAGGTGAGGGTGTTGGGTCATGAGGAGCAATAACGGGTGCAAAGATCGCTAAACAAACGAGAAAAAGGATAAGGATAAGGCCAAAAACCGCTGATTTATTATAACGAAATCGTCTGATTAATTCATGGGTTTTCGTCTCTCTTTTTCTAGTCATTCTTCACCTAATCGTAATGAATTCTTGGATCGATGTAGGTATATAGGATATCAGTTATGAGATTGACAATAACAAACACGAGGGCGAAGACGAGAATACAGCCGATAACCAAAGGATAATCCCTTGCGTACACCGCATCAACAACAAGCCGACCAACACCAGGCCAGGAAAATACGGTCTCTGTTAAAATCGCTCCCGAAAGCAGCAACCCAAAATTCAATCCGATAACAGTCACGACTGGAACCATCGCGTTTCGAATTGCATGTTTATAGATGACTTTACGTTCTGATAAGCCCTTTGCCCGTTCCGTTCGTATAAAATCCTGTCGCAGCACTTCCAACATACTTGATCTGGTTGTCCGTGCAATAATAGCCATAGGAATTGTCCCCAAGGCGATTCCTGGAAGAATCAAATGACGAAGGACACTTATCAACGCAGCACCATTGCCTGTAATGATACTATCAAACACCATAAAACCGGTGACACGTTGAAACGGAATCAGCAGATCAATCCGTCCTCCGATTGGTAGCCACCCGAGGAAGACTCCAAAGATCATCATCAGCATGATACCCAGCCAAAACACAGGCATCGAGATACCGAAAAGCGCTATCCCCATCACCGAGTAATCCGTCACAGAATATTGTTTAGTAGCAGAGATAATTCCGGCAACGACACCGATGATCGTTGCAAAGATGATGGCAGTAATCGCAAGCTCAATCGTATTTGGGAATCGAGCACCAATTTCTATTGTAACCTGTTCTCCAGAGAGAATTGACCGACCTAAATCACCATGCAGGATGTTGCCAAGCCAGATTAAATATTGGATGTATAATGGCTGATCTAGCCCATATTTTATTCGTATTTCGTTAATTGCTTGTGGTGTGGCATGTTGACCCAACATCGTCCTGGCAGGATCACCAGGAGCAATATGGATTAATGCAAATGCGATGATGGTAACTCCCAGGATAACTGGTATAATCTGAAGCAGTCGTTTAATGATGTACCATTTCATTTTTAATCAACAGAATAGTATGGATTTCCTCTACTCTATTTCATCGCATTTGGTTTTTTAACGAAGATACTGCTTTGCTCATGTCGTGATATCGACAGGATAGAAGAAATAGCGTGCTGTTGGGTTTAACACAAATCCTATCACATTTTTCGTAAATACGAGGTTTTGATTCGAATGCGCAAGGTAGACAAACGGTGCATCTTCGTGGATGATGACCTGTGCTTCTTTATAGAGCCGTGCCCGTTCTGTAATGTTGTAGGTTTGTAATGCAGCTGTCAATAGATCTTGCACTTCAGTGTTGTTGTAAAACGCCACGTTACCAGCTGTGCCTATCGTACATTTATCTGATCCATATAATACATTCATAAAGTTATCAGGATCACCGTTATCACCAGTCCAGCCGAGGAGACACATGGGATGTTCCCCTCTTTGGGTTGCATCCAGATACGGATTCCATTGGATTTGATATATTTCGGCATGTATTCCTACAGCATCCAGATAAGATTGGATTGCCACTCCGATCTTTTGCGGATCAAACATATACGGTCGACTTTCCGGCATCACCCACAAGGTGGTATTAAATCCGTTTGGATATCCGGCTTCTGTGAGAAGTTCTCTAGCCATTACAGGATCATAAGGATAATCAACAATATCATCATTATATCCTAGCATAAATGGTGGCATACCATTCTTTGCAACGATAGCTGTTCCTTTATAGAGATTCTCAATAATCGACGTCTTGTTAATTGCGTAATTGATCGCTTGTCGTACTGATCTATTTGTAAATGGTTCAAAGTACCCTGGGAGTTTTACCCATGGTTCATCTGGATCAGGTATACCATTTTGATTTGTATCGTTATAGCCAAAGCCGTTATTTATTGCGATATATCCGACATTCATCCCAGGTTGGGTGAGAAGCTGCAGATTTGAATCTGCTTCAATCTGAGTAAAACTGGCGGGATCAGGGAATTCCATCCCATGAATTTCACCTGCCTGTATCGCAAGCAGTCGTGCTGAGGGGTCTTTTATGACCCTGTAAATGATTTTATCCAATTTTGGAGCTCCTCGCCAATACTCCTTATTTGCTTCTAGAGTAATATGATCATCTTTTACCCATTCAACAAACTTAAACGGTCCGGTTCCACATGGATTTCTAGATACGTTTGCTCCCCATTTTGCTGCATTCGTTGGACTGACGATAGAAATTGTAAACATCGCCAAACTGGTCATCATTGCAGCATTCTGTCGAGATAAGTGGACATTTACTTTATAATTATCGATTTTTTCTACGTTCTGAATATCAGTGAACATATACCCCCAATATCCCCAATCACCATATGCGTGGTAGGGATGACTGGTATTATATTGTCGCTCGAATGAAAACACAACCGCATCTGCATTAAAATCAGTTCCATCATGGAATTTCACGTCATGTCGTAAATTGAATGTGATATCTAATCCATCATCTGAAATATTCCATGATGTCGCTAGACATGGTTGTATCTCTGTACTCCCCGATTTGTATTCTACTAAAGTCTCAAAGATACTATCGGTTCTTGAAGTAGATTCTTGATCATCAACATCTGCGGGATCCAGTTTAACTGCGTCTCCAGCACTCCCAAATATCATCACCTTTTCTGTTACCGGTGGAGTGGTATTCATACATCCGCTAAAAGATACCGTGATTAATATCCCACATACAACGATTGCGATGACGCCAGCCTTCATATTGTTTGAATTATTTCTCCCCATGATTTTCCAACCTCGTTATCTACCTTCTCTCAGAGAAGGTATAGATTTGTATCACGTATATCATTTAATTACTTTTTCTTTTAAATAAATTCTATACAGAACATTTCTCGTAACAGGCGCTTTATCCCAGCTTCTCTTCAAGTTTTTCTATCGTGTACCCAAAGGGAGTCAGAAGGCTTTCCCCGCATTTCGCGAGCTGACGAAGATAATACGCAACATCGATGTCTTCAGTTCCTTGCATGTTCTCAGCGATGCAGACCCGTCGTTTGTAATTTCTTGATGTTTCATCGGTGACGAGATAGCGAACCGATTGACCCAGCTCGAGCTGGATTTTTTCGTCTTGCAGTTGCAACAACGCTGATTTTGGGAGGGTATGGACTTTGTACCGTTCGATTTCTTTTAAAACGGTTGTCGTAAACACCAGGTCATTGTGATTCACTGCGCCGTCCCGTAGCAGCGTTGCGTATCTGCGGAGGATGTCGACAGACGCGGGGAGTAACGCACGGAATTCTTCTGCGTTCCCTGCTTGTTTGAAGACGTTGAGCATCCCCTGCTGAGCATTTTTCAGGAAAATGGGCGTGTTATGTTGTCGAAGCTCCACGCCGCGTATCTTCACCGTTCCATTCTCAAACAACCCATAGTACCTGGTTAATGCACCAACCCCTGTTGCTTTACTTGGGAGAAACACAATCCATTTGTAGCGACCTTTCACATCCATACGAATCCCAGTACGATTACTGATCATCCTGGAGAGATGAAACGGGCGGACACACCCGGGAGAACCTTTCACCCACAATGAATCGATAATTCCATGCAGGACCCTATAACCTGCGCGCTCGGCAACCTCCACTGCGGAAAGCAAGATATCGCGACTATAGGCCGTGATGCTCTCATGACA
>CAYGVY010000088.1:0-5495 GCA_964353435.1 uncultured Thermoplasmatales archaeon
CGGTGAACGATGTGGATTGATACCCAGCATCATCAAACCCAATTGCAGTGACCGTCCAATTGCCTCTTTTTCCAAGGGGGTTAGTGGTCCCTGTCCATTTGAGATTATCTAAGGAAGATAATGTAAGGGTAAACTCAGCGTGACCATTCCAGGAGAAACGAGCGGTAACGTTTTTTGCTTTTGCCATTGTGTACACCTCAAGCGATAGGGCCGTGTTCAGACGGTAAAACGTCTCCCAGGGGTTTACAAATTCAGGCCACCAACCTTGTGTAGAAACAACAGACGCCTGTGCAGATCCTGAATGTGTAAGGTTCAGGGTTTCATTTATAGGTCTTCGCGTTCCTCTGTTTTCAATGACATCAAAATACACACCATACAGTGAGGGGCCTGTTACCATCCAGGTGAGGGCACCAAGCGCGTTTGTGCTTTTATTAAACAAGCTGGTTTCATTAAACCAGGTTTTATTGATTACCATCATGGTGCCATTTGTGTAGTACCGCACAACGGTGATGGTTGTATTTTCAAATGTTTTATTGGTGACTTTTAATGATTGAAGAAGTGCGGTAAAATTCACTGTTGTGGAGAGGTTGCCTGTACCACTAACATCGTAGATTCTTCGGTAATGCCAACTCGTGTTCCACCAGGGTATCACGGAGATGGTTGTTTCAAAATAATTGTTCGTTTCACTCTGTTCTGAGATTATTCGTTTCGAATCTATCGTGAGATTAATGGTATACACTCCAAACGTTAGGGGAGTCCAGGAGAAAGAGAGCTCGGACGATTCTCCTTTTATCAAACCGCCACTTTTTATCTGTCCTTTTTTTAGTGATCGGTCGATGAAAAGAGAGACATTGATATCTTGTGTCGTGTTTTTCCCTATGTTTTTAACAATTGCAGTGATCGTGACTGATTTTCCAAGAGTGGTCATTCCGCTAATAGACGGAGTTGAGACAAAAAGCAGATCGGTATTTCGTTCATTAATACGTATTTCTCCATCAGCGACAGTTTCAAGGACTCCTAAATAGGTGACACTAACATGCAGGAGTCTGCGTTGTATAGGCCCTAGTGCTGCTGTCCAAGTGAGATTTTCGGTCCGTTGTTTATTTTTTAATAATCCTAATGAGTCGATAAGAGAGGTGGCTATAGTTTGTTCATTGTCGACTTTCACGGTAATTATGATTTGTTGTCCGGCAGTGATATTTTGAGAACCAATGTTTTGAATGGTGACGTAAATACGAACAGTATCTCCTTCCACAGCTGGATCAGGTGTTGCTGTGACGTTTAAGATAGTAAGATGAGAACCAAGTGTCGGTATCTCAGCAATGCTCATCGCAGAAAAAACGCTAGAAAATAAAAGAAAGATTATGGTCAAAATATAAAATTTTTTCTTTATTGTATATCCTGCGGGTATCACTGCGTTTTTTGCAGATAACATGACTCCTCCTCATCGGATAAGTCATTGCTATTTACTACGATATATTTCAAGTTTTCTATCGAGAGGTTCTTATATTAAATTGGAGAAAATATATATTACATTACGCCTGTGTTTTTAATATCAGTCTATAAAAAATGATTACCGTGAGGGGCGGAGTGGTTGAAGATCGATATAGGAACCAATGGCAATAGGAATTGAGACGTGTACACCAGAAAGGGAGATGTTCACGCGTAATTGCGCAAAAATCATGTCAGGCAGAAATCCTCGCCCGGTGAAGTTGATAAGTTTGGAGAAGAGGAGAAGGGCTTCCCCGTGGAAAAACGTTGTGGCCTCTGGGACAAGTTCACCCGAACCAAGCGATCCTTCAGCGAGAAAGTATTTCTGGTTATTCTTATATCCGTAGTAAATAACGACAATGTCGGATGCAACAAGTGGTATTTTTGTTGGGTTGATGACTTCAAGGGTCATATTGCTTTTAAGTCCACCTCGTGCTCGTTGAAGGTCGGGTTTGAGTTCGAGTTCAAGTGATTTATCAGCGGGGATGTACTGATTGAGATCTGGAATAGCGATTTCAATATCACTTGAAAATGGAAGTGATTTGTTGATACCTGCTACGTTTGCTCCTGCTTCAGCATGGAGATGAATAAGGAGTTTTTTTGCGTTTAACGCTTCAATGATAACGGTACCGTAACCATGAAGAGTTACAGCGCTTTCTGCAGGGATCTGAGAACCAAGAATAATGAAATTTCCTACGTTAGTTCCTGTTTCAGTGGTGATATTGAGAATAAAATTTTTAATAAACATAGAAAAGGGGTTTGGGTTTGTTACATCTATATCGGCAGTAAGGTTAATAGCGTCTCGTGTAATGGTTCCGAATTCTGTTCGAACCGCAATGGTTGGTAAGGATATCTTCTTGAGAGCTTCTTTAAGCGATGTAAGAACCGTAAGCTCAAGAGGAATTGTCTTTTTAATGATTCCAAGAAGGTTAATACCAACAATTCCTGTTATTTTACTGGTGAGTAATCCTGAGAGATTGCCTTTCATAACGATACGGTCGTTTGCAGCAAAACTTCGATTTGACTGGCCTGGAATAGACCCACCATCGATGGTAAGATTTGTGACTTCTTCTCCTAATGTCGTCGTGGCAATAATTTGGAAGTTTTGAAGAATCATCTCAAAAGAATTTGGGTTGTATAACTGGAGATCGTGGTGGATTATTATTTCATCAGAGTTTATTTCAATGACATCTACGCGAATTGTTGTTTGAGGGAATGTTAGTACCTGAATATCAACAAAAATTAATGCTGCAGCGACGATGTTGATAACAAAGAACAAAGCTAGGATGATGGCAATGATGGTTTTTTTCATGGTTTGTCAACCAGAGTAACTCCCCATTAGATAATATAAAGGTAGACTTATATAATATATATAATTTTTTAATGCATTCTTACTCCAGAGGCTCCTCTGAGTAAACAGAGAGTGTTTCTAAATATTAATTAATCATGAACGGACGGTATTCAGAGATCTGGTTGAGAATCGGGATATGATCTAGTATGTTCTGTAGTCCTTCAGGGAGTTTAAGGTGGGGATGGTCTTCTATCAGTATGTTTTTCTGAAAAGAAAGTGACCAGTTCTTTTGAATATTAGTTGTGTTTAATGGTATTTCAGGAAGAAGCAGACAAGAGGGACGAATACTATCAATATAGAGAGTGTTGTGTGCAATGATGAACGTGGTGTTTTTATAAATCCCATCCGCTGTGTTCGGATTGTTGAGACATCGAGGATAGTTCGACGAGGAGATATCAACACGAATCTGATGACCGGTATTCCAAATATATGAAGTGCTCCAGAGATCAACATCCACTTGGTAGACCGTTCCAGGATTCATAAGTTCCCAATGGTCAGTCCCATTCCGATTTCTCATTCGAAGAATACCGTCGGTAATCAACATAGAGCGTCCATCAGGATATACATCTGTGAGTTTTACCGTGAAATCAGTGTCGGGACAATCAGAAGAAACAAACAAACATGCTTTAATTGGACCTGTTGCCTCATAGGGTTGTTGTAACGCGGGGCTGGTAAAAACAAGCACGTCAGATCTGTTTTCCACCAGGCGCTGATCATAGGGACCAGCAGGGATATTGAGATTTCCTCCGCCAATAGTGGGAACCGGATGGGTCGGATCATACGTGTAAGTGAATTGTTGAATTTCTGCAGGAATCGTGGTTTGTAAACTTCCATCTGCTTGGAAGAACCAAGCACGCTCAGTAAACGGTACCGGCCAGTCATCGGCATATCGCCATTCATTTCCTGGCGCATTAGAATCATTCACATCGCCCATTAAATAATAAGTGACTGCTGGCCAGTTATCAAAATCAGTTGGACCGCTCATGGTGTATTCATTGACCATCTGCCAGAATAGAGGTTGAGAAAAATTATCAACAGCATTCGCTGGATATGCCAACTCACCTTGCTTTGTGGTTCCTGCACCCCCATGGGTCCATGGTCCGATGATCAGTTTTGATTTTCCTCTTGCCCCAGGTCCACCTTGATGTTGATATCCGAGGAATCCATCGATGGTTCCTTGAGTAAAAATATCGTACCACCCACCGATGTGGATAGCTGGGACGTTTACTTCTTGCCAGTTATCCTCCAATGATACATTAGTCCAGTAGTCCATCGTGTAATTTTCATGCGCCCAGAGCTCTGGTAGGATGTAATTACTATCTTGTCCTTTTAACCATTCTTCTACCATGTTTTTTCTGAATTCTCCACCAGGGTACATCGCATGTTTGTATAAGTTAGGAGTTGCGACTTGGATATATTGACACGCAAGCTGCGGTGGATTTGCACCAGCAGTCAGGTATTGGGTGATCCCTAATGCGGAGCCACCAAAAGTTGCTATTTTCCCATTTGACCATGTCTGATCTGCAATCCAGGCGAGTGTATCAGGACCATCTGTTTGCTCATTTCTAAAAACCGTATTAATTCCCTCCGATGCAAACCTTCCTCGCATATCCTGTCCGACGGTAGGCCAGCCGCTCTTTGCCCAGTCCATACCAAGCAGAATAAGTCCATCTTTATTGTACGGAGTTCTGATGAGAATCGCGCCATGTGGTTGAGTGTATTTATTTGGTACATACACGTCCGTGGCAAGTTTCACACCATCTCGCATCGAGACCATATATTCGGTTGGTTTAACACAACCAGCAAGAAAAGTAACCAGTAGCAATATAATTACTCCAAGACCAAGAATAATTTTTTTCTTCACAATGATGCCCCTATTATTTTCTATAATCAATGTCATATTTAAATATTGTTTCATAAGGGTTTTTTCTGTTTATTGTTTTCTCGTTTTGACATTTTCACAGAGTAGTTATATATATCATAAGCGACAGAAACCAACATGCTTTCCACTCATATGAAAGATGGAATAGAGGTGAAGAAAATGAAACAATATAGGAAAATTGAATATGGAGGGAAATGGGATAACAAACAGGGGTATCGTCATAAATATGGCAAAAAGCCAGAACCGGATTATAAAAAAACCACGTATCCTTGGAAAAATCATCAGAAATCGATTCGATCAACCTAAGAGTCCCACGTTTGCTTACGTCCCATCTATTTACTTGCAATCCCAACTACCACCCCTTCCCTTATTTTTTTTATCCATAGCAGATTATAAGTAAGAAAAATACATACCTAGTCGCGTTGCGGATGCATAAAACCAAAACCGAGCTTATTGAATTAATTGCTGATCTTAAGACGAAAAAAGATTTTGAAAAAGAAATAAAGACACGGTATAAAAGCTACGACGGACTCCTCGATCAAGACACCATAGCACTTTTAATTGTTGATGAACTAGGGAGGAACAAACAGAGCATTACAAAAATTGTTGATCTAGCCCCAGATGGTGATTATACAGTAGTAGGGAAGGTTCTGAGCATTTCTGATTCAAAGACGTTCAAACGAAAAAACGGTACACCTGGAAAAGTAATCAACCTAGAGATAACCGACGACACCGCCAGCTGTCGGCTCGTCCTTTGGAACGGAGATATTG
>CAYGVY010000089.1:0-5398 GCA_964353435.1 uncultured Thermoplasmatales archaeon
AAAAATCGTATTAATCACCCTCGTTATCGGCCTATTTATCGTAGGAAGTAGTTATGCTGGTATCGCATCCGCTTTGACAGATCAAGATGCAGAACAATATGCCCCTATCTTATATTTCGTAGACAGCGAGAAATGTTATCCTGTGAATGTCTCCTATGCTTTTGAAACCTGTGATTTATATGATGTTGGTAACCAAAACCCGCTATTAACATCCCCAATCAATGCCTCTCTGCTGGCAAACAACACGTTGGACACCTATTACCTTGATAATACACACGGAACAGTACAAGTAGGCGACAACGGTATCGAGAATGACTATCAGAGTAAGATGGCGGCGCTTGGGTATACTGTCTATGCCCATGTTGATACCACAAGCAGCGTCATTCAATACTGGTTTTTCTACGCGTTCAACGGTGGTGATCTGAATCGCCATGAAGGCGACTGGGAAATGATCCAAGTTATGTTCTCAGCTGAACAACCAATGCAAGTCATGTTCAGTCAGCACTATTCAGGTCAATCAGCGACATGGAATCAAGTAGAGAAACAAGGAGATCACGTGAAAGTCTATGTGGCACGAGGTAGTCATGCCAACTATATCAAGCCTTACTCGGGGAAAATCGGGTTAGCTAGTGACGATGTTGGCGATAACGGAAAGACCTTACGGCCCGTCACTGATTACTCTGTGGAAATATTAAAGGATCAATCCTGGTTAAACTTTGCAGGACGTTGGGGCTGGGTTGGCGTAAACCAATCACAAGCAGCTGAAGCAGCAATCCTCGGGGAAGTAGGGCCGAATGGTCCCCAGTTCAGAGAAAATGGTAATATGTATAAGCCTCTGGTTTGGGCTGGTGGGCTCCAACCAGCTAATGATTACCTTTTCGTCCTGGAGTGGTTCGTGTATAACTTCGTCATGTTATTTTTCCTTGTTGTCGTGCTTTCTCTTCTCCTTCTCGGGTTTTTCGTTTACCGACGGCATAAGAAGTATGGTCTTGGGCCGCGAAAAATCTCACTGTTCTATATCGATGGCATGGACGCAAAAAGCATAGGTAACATCCTTTGTATTGTCGCTATCATTCTTGCCATACTTGGTCTAATGTATCCCTGGTATACCATTACAGCGAATGTCTCTGTTCCATCGTACAAAGACACAGGAACGTTCAATGCACTCTCCATCGATGGTCTGAATGGAATTCAAATTAAGCTTCCTGACAGAAGTGGGCCGGTCCCGCTTGGAACGTTTGCTCTCCCATTCTACCTCATTTTAGGTATTGGACTTGTGTTTCTAATCCTTTCAACGATTGGAATTTCACAGAGCAAAAAACTCGGTAAAAAATATATTCTCCGCGGGATCCGACTCCTAGTGCCATTCATCCTGATATTTATTTTTGTCCTGGCGATCGGATCTGTTATTCCTCAGATCGCTCCTGTCAATATGAAAGGAAATGCCGATGTGTTCAGTGCGATGAACGCGGTCTCTGCAGCTCCATTCAACGGTCAATACACTGTCCAACTCTCCGGGGTTGATGGAGGATCTGTGCATCTGCAATGGGGTTTCGGGGTAGGAGTCTATCTGCTGATGTTTGCCGGCATTCTCCTGATAATGGCAGGTCTTATCGAAATGACAGCGCACGCGAAATTCTTTGAAGAAAAAGAGAAATTTCCTATTCTAAAAGAAAAAAAGAAGAAACAAGAAGAAGTCAATGAGGGGAAAAAGGAAAAAAAATCTGATTGAAAACAGGGAACGCTCATGCTGATTAATGCTGACTTGCATATACATTCCAGATATTCTGGTGCAACTAGCGATAAAATGACAATCGCCTCTCTTTCCGTAGAGGCACCTCGAAAAGGAATCAATGTCCTGGCAACCGGGGACTGTCTGCATGGAGGATGGCAAGCAGAAATCAAGACCTGCACCGTCATCGATGACGGAACATTTGAAATGAATGGTACACGATTTATTCTCAGCGCTGAAGTTGAGGATAACCATCGGGTTCACCATCTCTTCTATTTTCCTAGTTTTTCTGCCGTGGAAACCTTCAAAGAAAAGATCAAGCCAAAATCAAAAAACCTTGAGACAGACGGACGACCAAACGTCGATATGAACGGTATAGACCTAGCAACACTTGCAAAAGACGTTGATGCTCTCATTGGCCCGGCGCATGCGTTTACTCCATGGACTGCAATGTACGCGTACCATTCTTCTCTGGAAGATTGCTACGGTGATCTTGCATCATACATCTCCTTTGTCGAGCTTGGGTTAAGCGCTGACTCTGATTATGCGGATACAATCCAGGAGCTCCATCGACTCACATTTCTTACGAACTCCGATTGTCATAGTCCACATCCGGTACGACTTGCCCGGGAGTTCACCCGTTTTGAAGTACGCGATACAACATTTCAAGAGATCAAGAAAGCGATACTTCGCACCGGTGGTAATAAACCGGTGTTGAACGTTGGTTTACCGCCGCAGGAGGGAAAATATAACGAGACCGCATGCATTTCGTGCTTTACCCATTACACTCTTGATGAGGCGATCAAAAGAAGATGGAAATGTAGCTGCGGTAAACGGATCAAAAAAGGTGTAAGAGATCGTATCAGAGAGATAGCTACCTTCAAAGAACCCCGTCACCCTGATCATCGACCACCGTATATTTATCTTATTCCTCTCTCAGAAATTATCGCAAAAGCACTTGGGCAACATACACCGTTTACCCAAAGTGTTACCAAGCGATGGGATGAACTCATCACTGCTTTTGGTAGTGAGATCGCAGTGCTTTTAGATGCTGACATCCATGAAGTCGCAAAAGTAACGATTCCAGCGATTGTCGAGGCAGTCCAGGCGTTTCGTGAACATAAGGTAATCATCATCCCAGGAGGTGGAGGAAAATACGGCACCATTGAGCTTCCTACAGAAGAACAGGTCATTCCTATTTCTCTCGGCCCGAAAAACTCACAAACCAGTCTGCTTGATTATTGAGGTAAGGTGATTTTCTTGAATTATAAGATTACCGAACAAAAAATCAAAGAAATTCTTACAAAAAACAAATCAACAAAGATCCTGCAGAATGTCGTCGATGTTCTCTATGAAAGCTTTGAGAAATACAACTGGGTTGGTATTTATCTAGTGAAAGGAGATGTCCTTGTAATTGGTCCATGGAAAGGGAAACAAGCGACAGAACACACAAAGATCCCGATTGGGAACGGTGTCTGTGGATATGCTGCACGAAGCGGTAAAACCGAGGTTGTTGATGATGTATCAAAAGACAGTCGGTATCTTTCCTGTTTTCTTTCAACCCGGTCAGAGATTGTCGTCCCGATTAAAAAGAAAAATACAGTGATCGGTGAAATCGATATCGATTCTGATGTTCCTGCTGCGTTTAACAAGACTGATGAAAAGTTTTTAGAAAAAATTGCAGATATGCTACATCAGCATATCTGAGAGATTGATTTTTTTTTCAGTACTCAAGATCTTCATCATCGCCAGATTGGCTCAGCAAAGGTTCGTTCATCACTAAAAGGAGAATTCTGCAACAGCCATTTAAGACTTGTTATGATGCAAGAGGAGATGATTTAAGCAGACCATTGACATACAGTTTTACCCAGATGAATGTGATGGCTGATCCAATAATATTGGCAACGACAAGTCCCCACCAGGCACCGACAAGACCCCACCCTAAGATGACACCAAATATCCAGGCGAGAGGTATTATCAAGATAATAGTACGAAGAATAGTGACAATGAGAGAATAGAGCCCCTTTCCAACCCCTTGGAAGAGCGATGACGACAACATTCCAAATGCAGTTGCAGGATAATAAATGCAAATAATTCTCAGGAACGTGGTAATATCGTTTCCGAGATGAGCCATATCAGAAGATATCGTGAATGCAAGGGTGATAACTGGTGCAAATATAAAAGTCACAATTGCAATCGATGTCTCGATGATGATTCCGATTTTCAGTGCATAGATATGGGTAATATCAAGTTTTTTATATTCACGGGCACCATACGCCGCACCGGTCACAGAAACAACCGCGGTTGCCATGCCAAGAAGCGGCATCGATGCTGTCATTGCGACCGCCCACCCTGCGGAAAACACGGCAACGCCATCTGTTCCACTGATTCGTTCAACGATAATGTTCATGATAAACAACATAATGGCCATGGACAACTGCAATAATGATGCAGGAAACCCAACAGCAAGAATATCCTTAATGACGCTTTTGTTGAAATGAAACCCACGGAAGGGAAATGAAAGAAAGGTATTTTTTTTCAGGAATAACCAGTAGAACAATAATACTGCAGAAATGCATATTGAAACAACCGATGCAATCGCGGCACCAGGAACGCCCCATCCGAAAACGTAGATAAAGATCGGATCAAGGACCGCATTCAAAATTCCCCCCAGTACCATCGCAAGCATCGATCGTTTTGCATCGCCTTCTGATCTAAGAAGAGCAGTCGCGATCGAAGTGAAAAACCAAATGATGGTTGCAGAATACATGATGCGTGCGTAGAGTGCTGCGGTTCCTGTTGCTTGTCCAGCCCCTATCATGCGAAAAATATCCTCTGCGAACACGAACAAAGGAATCGCATAGGCAAAGGCGACAATGAACATCAGGATAAGCGTATGGACTGCTGCGATATCTCCTCCTTTCTTATCCTTTGCACCAATTTTTCTGGAGATTGCTGAACCGCCACCTACGCCAAGCCCTGTGGCAATCGCGGTTCCCATGAACAGAAGTGGGAATGCAAATCCAACGGCGGCTGCTGCATCGGTACCAAGACCGGAGACCCAAATACGATTAATAAGATTGTATAATGTTTGTACAACCATTGCAACAATCATGGGAAGAGATAATGTAAGAATCGCTTTCTTTGGGTCACCAAGCAACGCTTTCACGCCTTTCGTTTGTGTTTCAGACGAATCAGAAGAATCGCTTGTCTCCTCTGGTGCTTTGTTCTTCACGGGCCCGTGGAAAGAACCAACGCTATTTCTATTTTGTGATAAATAAAGGGAGAACTTATAAAGAAACAACCGATATGAGCTTTCATAGCACACGATTATTAGGTGGTCATTGGAGGTTGTAAGAATGGGTCTACTGAATAGGAAGTTTCCTGCGTTTTCCCTTGAGTTTGTTGGTGAAGAGATACGTAGTATGATTAACCCTGAGCTTGCACAGGATATGGATGTTCTTTGTGATGTGATTGTCTATATGGAATATACGCTTCATTCAATGCAGAAGATAGTTGAGATTAACCACATGGATGAAAAACTAGCGAAATGTCGTGAGGACATCCAGAACACCGAGTGGTGGAAAGAGAAACAAAGCCTGGTGAATAGTGCGAAAACTGCTGAGGATGTTTGGCCATTTTTGAAAAAGGCATCTAAGTAAGTTT
>CAYGVY010000090.1:0-5352 GCA_964353435.1 uncultured Thermoplasmatales archaeon
GGGAAGATACACTGGCCAGAAAACCAAAAAGTTGATGCATTATTCGCTGGTGAAGCAATACGAAAAAAAGGCGGTGATCCGCATATCGGACGAAAACTACGAACACTTTTTGTCACCGCGGGACTTGAAACAACAATAGGAATCGGAAACAATAGAATCTGGTCCTGCGAAGAAGATAAACAATACTATCTTCATTCACGAGATTTTTATATCAAGATATTAAGAGAATCAGGGCTTTCAGAAACAGAAATTGATCAATGGGAGTACGAATTTCTCAGGTCTCTGGATGAAGGGGTTCAACTCAACTTCTTCCCACAGTTCTACGCGATTGGGATAAAACCTAAGGCTTAAGAATCATCAGTAAATTTCATTGGTGATTGAAATGACTGCAACGATAGTAAACGGTAGAGAGATTGCAAAAGAAATCCGGAAAAAAATATCTGAAGAGATTGTACAATTAAAAACAAAATACAACAGCAATCCTGTGATCACGACCGTCATCGTTGGAAACGATTCATCGTCAAAACTCTATCTTAAATTACGAGATAACGCCTGCAATGAAGTAGGTATTATCTCAAAACATTTTGAATTTGACGCGACGGTATCTGAACAGAAGATTCTTCAGACTATTCAGAAACTCAATGCTGATGACTCAGTGCATGGTATATTAGTCCAATATCCAGTTCCGAAGCATCTTTCCCAGGAGAAATTAATACGGGCGATCGACCAACGAAAAGATGTTGAAGGGTTCAATCCGGTGAACCTCGGAAGAACCCTTATTGGTGACGAGTATCTTGTACCCTGTACCCCTCTTTCTGTTCTTACGATATTGGAATATGAACATATTGCTCTGAAAGGAAAAGACATCGTCATCATTAACCATAGTAATGTTGTTGGAAAACCGCTAGCTGTGCTCCTTCTCAATAGAAATGCGACGGTTGCTGTCTGTCATATATTCACAAAAAACCTGAAGCAATACACATCAAAAGCAGATATTCTCATTACTGGTGCAGGCGTTCCAAAGCTCATCACAAAAGATTACGTGAAAGACAATGCCATTGTTCTTGATGTTGGAATCGTTGAAACAAAAGATGGTGTCTGTGGCGATGTTGATTTTGATTCTGTCAAAGAAAAAGTAGCGGTACTCACTCCAGTACCTGGTGGTGTGGGCCCGGTCACGATCGCGTGCGCGCTGAAGAACATGGTAAAAACATATAGAAACTGCGTTGAAAATGCGTAATACTGTCTGTTCTTATAATACTACCAGTTGTTTCTTCTGATGTATCTACAATTTCATCCTTTATCTTTTCATCTCTTCCGCAGTGATTATGTTCTTTAAATTTTTAATAAAAACAAACGCAGGGGAAGGGATTTGAACACACGGACCTCTTCCGCAGTGTTGTTAATTATTACCACAAAAACATTCGTTAAAACCGTGTTAACGCTTGTCCGATGCAAGTATATAAAGATATCAGTTTTTTGTTTGTCGCCCTAAATTTACCAAAAATATATACTAAAACAGGAATCAAGCCTCAGACTTGTTGAAGAAGTAAGTCCCCAACCCCATGATGATGATACAAAGAATTAAGATGATTCCAAGATCCACCCGCGGATCCAGGATATTATTTACTCCTGTCAGGCTTCCCCGTATTCCATCAATCATATAAAACAAGGGATTGCAATAGGATAGCATCAGTAACCAACTCGGAAGAGATTCGGTCACCGGGTAGAACATAGAGGAAAGAAATAACAACGGCATAAGGATCAGACTCATAATGGATTGGAATCCTTCGAAATCGTGCATTTTTGAGGCGATGATTAAACCAAATCCCACTGCGGTAAAAGAAAGCAACACCATAATGACTAATGTCAGCAGCAAACCCCCAGTACTGGTAATCGGTACACCGAGAGCAATCGCGATAATCATAATGATGATCCCTTGAAACAAAGCGATCGTGGCACCCCCAAGGGTTCTGCCGATGACAATCGACAATCGACTCACCGGTGCAACAAGAACCTCCTGTAAGAAGCCAGACTGTTTATCCCATAGCACCGACACACCAGTAAACATTGAGGAAAACAAAATCGCCATAGCAATAATTCCTGGTGCAAGAAAATTAATGTAAGATCCTTGCATCCCGGGGAATACCGCGATGTTAAACCCAAACCCAAGGATGAAAAGGAAGAACAATGGTTGAACGATGGTCGTTAAAACCCTGCTTTTCGCTCGGAGAAACCGTTTCATTTGTCGAAGCCACAACACATAGATGGCTTGGAAATTTTTTTGATTCATCACTTCTGCCACCTCAGACGAAATCTAGCAGGTTTCTTTGTTCCATTATGCGGAGCCTCATGAACTTGCTCACGCATACTTCGCCCGGTATAATAGATGAAAACATCATCCAAGGTTGGCCTGCGAACATCCACTGAAGAAATGGTTACATTTACGGTCCGTGCGATATCAAAGATCGTCGGGATTTTTTCTTCACCACGCTCAACGCCAAGTGTTAAAAAAGAAGCATACGGTGTTATCTTACTGATCCATGATTCCTGTTCTAACCGTTTTTGAAGTTTCTGAATATCAGAACACGATAACGTAATAACATCGTTACCAATAGATTTTTTCAACATATCAACCGTGTTCATCACCATAATCTTCCCATGATCAATGATTCCAATACGATCACATAAAAAATCAGCTTCATCCATGTAATGCGTTGTCAAAAAAATTGTAGTGTTCTCATCCTTGTTCAACTGTTTGATATACTCCCAGATAGCCCGCCTGGTCTGTGCATCCAGCCCTAGGGTCGGCTCATCTAAAAACAATACCGTTGGGGAATGCATCAGACCCCGAGCGATCTCCAATCGTCGTTTCATTCCCCCTGAGTAATGTTTCACCAGGATATCTTTTTTATCCAGTAAGTCAACCAGGGTGAGTAACTTAAAAACCCGTTTTTTCCTCACCTCTTGTGACAACCCATACATCCGTGCATGAAAATCAAGGTTCTCTCTGCCGGTAAGCTCTGTGTCTAATGCTGGTTCTTGGAAGACAACGCCAATGTTTTCTCGGACGTCCGCCCGCTGTTTTTGGATATCAAACCCAGCAATGGTTGCAGAACCTTGCGTTGGGTATAATAAGGTTGTCAGCATTTTAATCGTCGTTGTCTTACCTGCACCATTCGGACCAAGAAATCCAAAAACCTCACCTTTCTTAACAGAAAATGAGATATGATCCACGGCGGTAAATCCGTCGAATGTTTTCGTAAGATTCTTTGTCGTAATGATGTCCATGAGTATTCCTGTTTCACTCTCTGTTGAGATTACCATTCGTTTTAAATAATTATCTTTTTTCTACTACGGCGAAATAATTATCAGGAAAGCGTTTCGAATGAATTTTCAGACTTTGAAGGTTCTGGATATAAAAACTTGCATCACTTAATTCCCGGATAAAATCCCCCTTACTGTACAAATGATAGAACCGGGGGACATTGAGGTTATGCTGCCTCCAGTACACGTCGATATCACCAAATTCCCGTGAACGAACAATGAATTGTTTCATGAAATGCTTAAAATACATATCCTGCCAACGAGACCAAACACTGATTAATGCAGTACCATTTGGTTTCAGCACCCGGTCGACCTCCTGTAATGCACGACGACGGTGTTCTTTCCCCTGGATATTATGCAACGATGCGATAAACAAGACTGCATCAAGACTGTTATCTGCTAATGGCAGCTGAACAACATCAGCATGAATCAGCGATACATTAACGATGCTTTTATTAGGGAGTTTATTTTGAACTATTCTGAGCAACTTCTGTGAAATATCTACTCCTACAGCATGGGAACAGTTCTCCGCACAAGGCAAAAGATGACGTCCGTTCCCACATCCAATATCAGCCACAACATCAGTGTTTTTCAGAGAATGAATAAAATCAAGGCAGAATTTCCACGGTTTTTGCCGCGTTGTATCAAAACTTTCCGCTATCGCATCCCAGGTTTCCTCTGCGCTGGCTCGATACTCTGGCTGCATTTATTCTCCTACGAAGTTCCTTCTCATTGCAGAAGATACGCTGCGAGTTCAAATGCGATCATCGGATGTTCAAGATGAAACGCCTGAATCGTCTTTGGATGCAACTCTCCAAACACACCAATCTCCGTATCGTTTTTCAACACGCTGGCGCATCGTCCTTCAATAAATGCAACATGTGACTTCTCCTTGATTACTGGTTTGCATCCACACTCTCGAAGCACTGTTTCAACGAGTGATTTGCATTCTGTGAAGTTGGCTTTTGCATCAATTTTCATGCCGGCCAAATGATGCCGGTTTTTCGCCTGCTCATCGACCACAACCCCAACTTCGAAAATCTGTTGCGGCAGCGGATGATGCCTATTCTCCCGAAGAAGCTTCAACAACGACGGCAAAAGACTCATTCGTAACCCGCTATACTCTTCGCCGATGGGATTTTCAATCTTGACCATTTTCCCTTTTATAAGTCCCATACGCTGAAATTCATCCTTCTCGTTTGAGATAACGAAAGTGGTGACTTCGTTAAATCCAACACCAATCATAATACCTCGCAAACCTTCTAAGAGATCATGACATGGTAATGTCCTCCCAAACGTCAACGCTTTTGGGAGATCCGTCTCAAACAGATCAAACCCAAATCCAACCGCGACATCCTCAACAAGATCAACCTCATGAAGGATATCAGACCGCCACGCGGCTATTTCCACCGCGATTCTACCATCTCCAGAATCAACCGCATTATGCCCCATTTTTTTCAAACAAGCAACGACGTCTTTTTCCTTGAATCTTGTCCCAAGAATTGTATTGACAAAAGCAACCGATACACTTTGTTTCACCGCAGTAAAATCAGGAGAAACAATTTTCTTTCCATCGTCCAGTACCGTGGTTCGATAGATTGTTCCCCCCCGCTCTGCAAGCGCGGTCGTCACGATATTGAGTGCGTAATTAATCGCTTTTCTATCCGTCCCAGTTACATCGATAAAAACCTCTTTTGTGTACGGGGTAACCTCAGTTAAACTACCATTAATGATTGGTGGGAACGATAGCACGTTGTTATGGACATCGACAATCAAAGGGTATTTGTCAAAACCCTCAAGGAGATGAGCATAATCAACGCCTTTCTCATGTTTTTTCAGAATCTCACGCAGGGTCATCGGTTCATCTTTGGCAAGAGGGACAAACGAGACGGCATCCGGGTCAACCGCCTTGTAGAAAAAAGGTGGTGTAACCGGTTCTGCGTTATGGACACCGATAGCGACCTTCTTTCTATTGCGCCCTAACCCGACGTGAAGTTTCTCTTGTAATCCCATGAGTGATGTGAT
>CAYGVY010000091.1:0-5308 GCA_964353435.1 uncultured Thermoplasmatales archaeon
AAAATATTGTTCTAGGATATGACTGAAAATATCTACGGTTCCTGCTGCGGTCTGATTCTTCGGAACAGTGAACGTATATGTTGGATCAAGAATAGAAAACCTTGGTCGCAGTAGGTCGCTATGGATCGCAAGTTTTTGCTCTGTTTCTTCATTTGATATCACCGCGTTCCCATTCATCTCAGAGCCGGTTCCTGCTAACGTCAAGATGGTCCCTATGGGCAATGTTTTTTTTATTGTTGAGTCTCCCAAGAGGAACAAATCCCAGGGATCTTCCTTATGGTATACACCTGCCGCTATTGTTTTTGCACAATCAATAACACTCCCGCCACCTACTGCGATAATACACTCAATGTTATGCTCTCTGCAGAGTTTTATCCCCTGTCGTACACTCGTGATTCGGGGGTTTGGTTGCACTCCAGGAAGCTCGTGATAGACGATAGAATTTCTGGTAAAGATATTCGTCACCGAATCATATAACCCGTTTTTTTTTATACTTCCTCCACCGTAGACAAACAGGATATTTTTTCCATATGGTTTGAGTTCTTCACCGAGTCGCTCAATTTTATTTTTCCCAAAAAGGATTTTTGTTGAAATCGCATAATTGAAATCAAGCATTCGTCTACCTCCGTTTTGTCGTCTATGGATTTTCGGAATTTAAACATTAGTAAAGAAACAGTAGTTTTTTTTAACAAATCAGCTGATGGTTTTTTGATTTGAAAAAAGGTACTTGACAGTAAGGAACCCTAGTGTTGTTCCAAGAAAGATCCCAATAATCGCAGAAATTTTTTCGAACGGCGCCATACTGACCGAAGTTTGTATTACATAACCACACAAGAGAATAGTTCCTGCCCCTATGACGTATTTGATGTTCTTGTCTGTTTTTTCTTTCCCATGGGGAATATACGAAGGAGCTTTTTTATGTATCTCCATATATCCCTGACAGGTGTCACAGTACCACTTATTAGTCGTTGGATCTAATCGAAGTGCGGAGAAACACTCTGCGCAGTGGGGATGGTGATAAAACGATGGTTTGGTTTTTCCTTTTCCGATTTGCTTGAACAAGGGAGATGTAAAACTCCTTTTGAGAAACAACGGGGTGAGAAAACAACTGGTAAAGATAAGAAACAGGGTCGCTGTTCGTACTTGATTAGCAAGAAAACCACCAGGATCGCCAAAGACACCTCGCTCAATACCTGTTGATACAATAATTAAAGCGACCCCCATCACCGGCATCATACCGATACCGACACTGATCGCTTCTCTTCGCTTTAATCCAGAGATTCGTGCTCCGACGGAGCTGCCAAGGAAATTTCCAAGCATGGCAAAGACGATAAACGCGGCGCAAAAAAGGAGGAGGGATGTCATCTGATTTGATCGAAAAATAGATAAAAAGTCGAAACTAGCGCCCACCCAGACGAAAAATAAGGGGACAAAAAATGCATAACCAATGGTTTTAATGTAATCAACGAGGATTCCTGCCTGTGGTGTTTTTTTGATAAATAGACCAGCAATGAACGCTCCAATAACCGCAGTAAGCCCCATTTTTTCAGCAAACGCTGCAAATAAAAAACAAATACCTAAACCGATAGTGAGGATAATAATGGGCGCATGACGTTTTGTATTATTTTTTGATATATATCGAACAACAAGAAAACCAACAATGATGGTGAGAATGAAAAATAGGGAAATCTGTAAAAGAAGAACAAACGAGTTACCGACTCCGAACACCAACGCAAAGAACACCATAGCAAGGACATCATTAACAACCAATGCGGTGCGTAACGTTAAGCCGACACGAGACGCTAATAAATCCATATCTGATAGAATTCTTATGGCTATAGTTGTTGATGTAGCTAAAAAAATCGTACCTATCGCCATACACTGAATGAGAGACAAATGGAACAATTGTCCAACGAAACATCCAAAAAGAAAGGGGACAATAATTCCGAAAATGCCGACACCTAGTCCCGCTTTCCTTGTCTTTTTCAGATCACTTAGATTCGTCTCAAGTCCAACAATGAATAAGAGAAAGACCACGCCGATAAAAGCGATTTCTTTAAATTCTGGAGATGTCAAATCAAGGTTGAATTCAAAAAGAGACGTATTCATAACGGTAAACGATGATCCAGATAACAATCCGATACAGCAAGGACCAAGGATAATTCCTGCCAGGATTTCCCCAATAACCCCCGGCTGTTTAATCTTTTCAAAAACGATATTGAGAAGCTTAGCAAAAATAATCGCGAGTGTAATTTCCAGTAACATCCCGTGCATCCCTTGACAGTAAACCTATAGAGATGGGTATCGATTCTTGGTATTTAAAATCATGGAAAAATCGACTCTCAGACATTTTAAATAACCTTCTCATGATTAATAATACTGAAGACGATGAGTGAAAAACATTCAGTGATTTCCGAGTTATATGAGCTTAAAGTAAAAGACCTTCTAGAACCTATCGATGCAAAAATCTCATATGTAGAAAAAACAGACGCTGTTGAACAAGTTTTCTTGCTGTTGGGTAAAAAAAATCATGTCTGGGTAGTTGACGATAGTATCGCATTACATGTTCTCGGGGTTATTACTGAGTCTGATACACTCCAGCTTTTTGCACCGCCCTACACGCCTCTGCAATCTTTTGATAAACCTACGCTTCAATCATTTCAATATGGGCTTGCAATGACTGCGGAGGAGATTATGTCCAAACGACCAGTCACCATAGACCCGAACGAAAAAATTATCGAAGTGATAGCGAAGATGAAACAACATAAAATCAAACAACTCCCGGTTGTTGATGAAAATGAACGACTGATTGGCGAGGTTTCTTTGAATCGTCTCATTCAGGAATATTCGAAGCGACAAGCTGAAAGTATCAAGATGAAAAAAACCGAAATTATCTAAAAAACTTTTTAGGACTTTTCATAATAGAAAGTTTTATATTAGAAGGATTTATATTAACAAAGGGGGATACTATGAAGAAACACCTATTAAACGTAATAATCATTGGAATTGTTTGTATAACACTGCTTACCACCATCCAACCGGTTTCTGCATATTCACATGACATGCAGAAGCAAAACACCAATACGCAAACCAACCAAGAAATAGATGATTTAGGGATCATCGGCCCAAATTGGTATAACAAACCAGCAACCTATGCACAGCTTATTAGCTGGTACCAAGCTCTTGAAGCTCTCCATCCTGGTTATATTGAGGTATTCAAAGCAAACGAATTGTATGATACAGGTATTGCAACTGGTGGGTACGATCTCTATTACGTAAGAATAACTAACGAAACACGAGGTTTCCACAAACCAGAAGTTCTTTTCCTTGGCGGCCCGCATGGTGATGAAACTGTTGGAACAGTTGGAATGTTTTGGTTTACTGATTGGCTTATGCGTATGGCATTTACTGATGAACCTTGCCAGGACTACTCAAAGGATTGGTTAAGGTGGCTTGTAGATAATAGGGAAATCTACTTTGAAGTTTCACATAATCCTTATGGATTTGACCACGGACCCAGTCGTGCAGACGGTAATGGGTGGGATCTTAACAGAGAGGCAGATATGGACGGCCCTGGACGGCCAACAGGTGGTATTTGGGCAAGTGTAAATGGAAAAACACTTCGTGCATTTGTTGATAACCATACGATACGAGTAGGATGTGATTTCCATGGTGGTGCGAGAATGATACTCTATCCATGGGGCTCTACTCATAGAAGCATCAATGGAATAAGTCCAATTACAGGATATTCTTATGAGTATGCTCCTCCTGATTTCTTTTTCTTTGATGCATCAAGTCTTCGATTAGGGAACTATATCGGTGATTACGGAGGAAACCTTAACAAATACAATATTGGTACTATTCCTGATACAGTAGAATATGAAGTAGAAGGAGGAATTGGTCAATGGGCGTATGGTGCTGATGTTGTGAAAAACCCGGTGGAAGATCCATGGGTGGTTGGAAATTACCCGGGTGCTGGCATCCTGTGGCTTTCTCCTGAAATGTCAGGTACAAAAAATCCCGCTGAATCAACATTTGGAAATGACACTCTAGCAAGATATGGTGCAGAGGTACGTCGAATCATTTTGCATCAAACTGATCTCGCTCAACCTTCTGTTTTATGGCAACAAGGAACTATTGATAACAATACGAATATTCTTCCTGACAGAACAATACCTCTAATTTGGCAGGTAAATGGCAGTCTCGTTGTAGACCATACCTTTATCCAATGGGGTAAAAATCCAGACCCAATCAATAACCCAGAATATTTTACATCCGATCATAATGAACACGAAGGGGCTTACTATGGAGGAACAGGATGGGACAATGCAGACAACGGACAAACACAAAGAATTACTTATATGGAGAATATCACGTCCTCCACACCTGGCGAATACTATTTTGTTGCAAAATCCCAAGTTGATCAGATCTATGCAAATGTGCTACGTCCTGAGGTCTATAGAAATAATCCATACTTGAGACTTCTCAAGGAAAGGACAAACGATTCCTACTATGAAGAACTTGAAGGAAGTGATGGCACCGAAAAAATCATTGGACAGACCTGGTGGTACAGCCCGATCATCCACATTACGGTAACGACAGAAAATGAGGCGCCCAATAAACCAGCTAAACCATCAGGTCAAATACGTGGTAACGTAACTGTCGAATATACCTATACAACCAATACAACTGATCCAGATGGGAATCAGGTGTACTACCTATGGGACTGGGGTGATGGCACACAAAGTGAATGGCTCGGACCGTTCGCCTCAGGAGCTCAGGTATACGCTCAGAAATCCTGGAATGCTAAAGGGATTTATAGAATTAAAGTGAAAGCCAAAGATATCTCTGGGGTTGAGAGCGCATGGTCAGATCCACTTCCGATTACAATGCCGACAAGCAAGAGCACACAGATGATGTCGTTACTCGCACAGTTCCTTCACAATCTATTGCTGTTCCTTCAAAATCTATTGAAATAAAACCTAAAAAGGACTATTGAAACACTGAGTTACCAGTTCAGGAATAGACCGTAATCCTATGGAATCTATTTCGTTCTTTTTTCATAAATCTAGATGATTGAATGAGATTGAAAACATTTAATAAGGGTCACCATATCAAAATTTATTACCAGTTGTAACTTGGGGGATAAAATGACAACTAAGAAAGTTATACCTATGAAAAAAACAAGTTTAGAAGATGCAGTCAAGATAGCTGAGAAAGGCACCCATTGTGGTATGTGTAGAATCGATTTTCTTGGCACAGGTTTATGTCCTTCAGGTAAAAAACATGGTTTTTTAGCATATTGGCC
>CAYGVY010000092.1:0-2328 GCA_964353435.1 uncultured Thermoplasmatales archaeon
TAAGCTTGGTTCACACCAAATGTTCCTGAACCTTGCGCATTATAGACTTGAGTTGCAGCTACCCCGCAGGCAAACATCAACGCTGCTTTATCAGTATTCGTCAGAGGTGTCTGGTCCTCATAATGTGATTGAAGAGTGGTCAGGTACGCATTAAGCGTAGGAAACGATGGAAAACCATAGGTTCCATAGTCGTTATCGATCCAATAGTTATTACCAGCATAGATATGATGGTAGTCATCGCTATCGGTGAATTGCACATCGCAGGTCGTGTTATGGTAATTGAGAATCTGAGCCATCGTTACGGCAGGACATCCAGCCAGGCTTCGTCCTCCGTTTACGAGATCAAGAGGACATAAATTGTTGTAAGGTGCGTTCTGATTCCAATTGGTCAGCAGCCATCCTCCGGTCGGGGTTGTACCTTCCGGAGGCCATTGTTCAAATCCTTGAGAGGATATAGGATTTCCTTTCATGTATGCATCCCATAGCAGGTGTCGATCATTGATTATGTTCTCAGGGATGATGTCTATATTCTTAAGACGGAGCGTTATATCAGCACACAGCAGGTCATAGAGAGGATTTGCGTCAGTTCCATCTTGAAAATTACTAGTAAATGAATATGCAATAACTGGGGGAAGATCATAGGATGCAGAAACCACGAGGTACCCTTGAGGGTTCAAATTGAATACATAGAATAATGATTCTCCTTTGTCATTGGTTATTGCTGTTGATTCTGTAATTAAAAAATCGATTTTGTCAAGTTCATGTAATTTTATAGAAGCAACTTTTGTCGCAATTTCGATTCCTATGGTATTGTTATCATCTGCAATTATTCTAATTTCGTTGCCGTTCATGGTTGGAACAATACCTGCTCCAAGAAATAATCCAATAACAACGAGCGCCAACGTTTTTTTTACTACGCTTGGTTCAAACATTGATTTTATCCCCTAATATAATAATTGTATATAGTTTAAGGTATATAAATATTGATAAAAAAAAATAGTAAAATAGTTGTTAACATAATCGTTTGATTTCTTCCATCACTTGAGCGATGTTATTGTAGATATCTTCTTCGAGAAACCGTCTTATTTTCCACCCGTCCGCTATCAACTGTTTCTCGTTTGTTCTGTTCTGATCGTCCTTAATTTCAATTGCATACCGATTCCCGTTGATGAAGAGTGCGAAATCAATGTGAGACGGCGTTTTTCCTTTTATCCAGTAATTCAAAGTCACAGAGATGCCCTGTTTTTTCAACTCCTCATACAATATCTGTTTAGTTGGAGTATCAAACACACCGTTGTTCATCATCTTGGTTTTCACGTACTCAGATAAATTTTTGAGAGGACCGGCAGTCTGTGCACAGATTTCTTGGTCGCCGACTATGATGAACAAGCTTTTTGCTCTGGTTACTGCGACGTTCAGCAATTGGCTGGTTGTCTGAATCCAATGCAGAGTCCCGGGTTTTACACCCTCGGAGACTGCTGGTGAGAATACGATAATGTCTTTTTCATCACCTTGGAATTTATGGGCAGTACCTATAGTAATATTGGTTTCAAAGACGTCTTGGAACGTGTTCAGTTTCTCGGTGATCATTTCAGTTTGTGCCCGGAAGAGAGTCACGATTCCCATTGAAGCGTTTAATGGAGTGACTATCTCAAGAATCTTGAGGATTTCTTCAACAACCTTTTCAGCTTCTTCTTCGTTATATGGACTTTTTGCGTGAACTGTTTTTCCTTTTACTTGATGCCAGACTATTCGTGTATTGAACGAAGGATGTTGTAACAGCCTTGTTTCATCGGTCGCAATCGTAAGTTTCCGTCCGTAATAGTACTCGTTGGAAAACGAGACGATATCAGGATGACATCGGTAATGTTCATTCAATAACAAAGGTTGTTCATTGTTTGCATGTATAATTTGTTCTGCTAAATCATACAGTGAATGTTTGGTGTACGAAAAATCGGTGAACCATTCTTCAGCAAGATGGTGTTTTGCTGCAAGCGTCCTGTCTTGGGTTTCTGTTAGGAGTGAGATGTGTTTGAGTTGATGGGGGTCTCCGATGATCACGATGTGTTTCGCGCGGTAGAAAAGCGGGAGGGCAGAGACGATATCGCATTGCGATGCCTCATCAATAATCAAGATGTCAAAGAGGTTGTTTTTGAGGGGGAAACTGTGTTTTGCGGAAAGATTCGTAACGACCCACACGGGTAAAAATTTTAGGATTCTCTGTAGAGTTCGTACTTGTTCAGAGAGGAGTTGCCGGAAAACGACTTGGTCTCCCCTCCATGATTCGAGCTGTTCTGATGCGGAAAAATACACTGCGATGCGTTGTTT
>CAYGVY010000092.1:2428-5292 GCA_964353435.1 uncultured Thermoplasmatales archaeon
CCCTCCATGATTCGAGCTGTTCTGATGCGGAAAAATACACTGCGATGCGTTGTTTTTCTTCATCAGTTGCCTCTGCAAGTTTGTTTACCCACCGCTGTTCAAATAAGAGCCGTGAGATGGCGATTTGTTCCTTATGTAATGTTGCAAGCTGGCCTTTGAGTTCGCTGTACGGGGGAATAGTAAGCAGTTTACTTTTTATGCCTTGTATCTCATCGGTAGCAAGCTCTCTCTTTTTCCATGCGAAAATCCACTGCATCGCGGTATCTATCGTTGTTTTCTTGTTACGTATCATGTTCTGCAGGTATACCTTCAGAGGGGTGGGAAGTGTTTCGTAATATTTTCTGAAACAACGTTCTTGTTTTCTCTGATATCGTCCTGGATTGAGTTGTCGCAGGATTCCGTGATTATTAAAAATTTTTTTAAGGTCTTCTTGTAATATGAACGAATCGATTTTCTCTAACCGCAAGGTATTCTCTTGCGTGTACATTTCATGTGGAAGCAGCTCGATTAATGAATCAATGGTATTCTGGGTGTTCTGCATTGATTCATTTAAGGCAGCAAGGCAGGTAAGTTGATTCTGAATTGATACGATCTGAATCGTGGTGTTGAGCAAGTCCGAAATCGTCTTCTCCTGCTGTGATATTCTTTGAATGCGTTGTTTTACGAGTTGCTCAAGTTCTGATTTTGCGTTTCTTCGGTGTGCTCGGTGGCCCATACGGACGAGGAGTTTGTATGGTAATATCGCGTTTAACTTTTCAATCACTACATCAACTGCTTTGTTGTTTTTACTGGCGAACAGAACGGTTTTATTCTGATACACTGCGTTGGCGATGATGTTGAGTACAACCTGAGATTTTCCGGTACCTGGTGGTCCGGTGATGACCGTCAATGGTTTGCTAAGAGCTTTTTGTACAGCAGATTCTTGTGCAGGATTAAGTGAAAAGACTTCTAAAAGTGGTTTGTCGTCCTGAGTAGTTCCTTTAAAGAGAAATTCACCAGTAAGTAAAAGCAGAAGTGATGTGGATGCGAGATCATCAAGTGGTTTCTTTTTCAACTGACCTAGTTCTATAATCAAGTTATGGGTGATATCGGTTCGTTCCCCAAAATACAGCATTGCTTTATTGACCAGTTTTGGTGCTATGGTTCGTTTCAAGGGTTTTCCGTCGAGGGTTGCTGAGAAATCAGTACCATCAAAATGAAGCATTTCACAGAGTGATGCAAGAGCAGAGGAGAATTCTTCCTCCTCGATTTCTCGTTGGATGTTGGCGATTTCCTCAGATGAAAAGTTATACTGCGAAAGAACGTAGTGGTTCAATCTCGGTTGAGATGATATATTTGTCAAAACAATCACCTCATCTTTTTGTTCGCACTGCAGTTCCGTAAAAAACAATGGGCTAATCGTTCCTTCGGGGCCGATCACGATCGGGTATCCGTAGAACAAGGTTTTGTTTTTCTGCAGAAGCAAAGAGGTCTGGAAAAACTTTTTGACCTCTTCTGAGTTCTCGACCATTACCTGCTTGTTGTTTGCATGAAACAACATTTCCATTTGGAAGAGGGTGGACAAGAACTGTGTGCCTTCTGAGGAAACATGGAAGGTGACGGACAGCATATCCTCTTGCTCAAGACAAGCGATATAGTAATCAAGGAGATTGCTGAAGGTTTTCCCAGACATTTGCTTCGGCATTGTCCTCCCAGACAATTCCGTTCATCGGAGGTCCTTTTTCCCCCTTTGAACAAATATGAAACAGTAGAATCCTATATAAATCTATTTTTTGTATTATTTTATTAGCATATTAATAAAATCATGAAAATCAAAGGGAATTGACCATTATTTTTTTTCTTTTAAGCTTCTTTGAGCAGGCCTCCTTTGATCGCCCACTCGTACACGTTCCGGTTGTGATCGCCGATGTAGATTTCTTCGCCTATCGTGTGTGTTTTTTTAATGGTCCAGATGGTGAAGCCTTTAGTAACTACGTATTTCGTAAGTCTCGATGAAGAGAGATATGCAAGGTCTTTGGAGGAGTAATTGGTGAGTTCTTTCTGTCGTTGCAGGCGAAACATCGTGTAATTCCCTGAATATGTTTTAATATCAGCATCCATCATGAAAAAAATCGTGTCGGTCACGGTATCTAAAAACTTACGATCATGGGAAACAACGATAACCGTCCCGGTGTATGAGTTGAGTGCGGTTTCAATTGCAGTCTTTGACTCGATGTCCATATGGTTTGTCGGCTCATCTAAAAGAAGGAGGTTATATGGCTCCATGATGAGTCGGAGGAAGGCGAGGCGGGCTCGTTCTCCCCCGGAGATTTGTCCTGCTTTGTTATACACCATGGTTCCTTTGAAATTAAACTGACCAAGAAGTGCTTTTGCATCGTCCTCCCCGAGATCTTTATGATCTCTTAGTATTTCGTCAAGAAGGGTGTTTTCAAGGTTGAGTGAGAGGTGTCCTTGGTCGAAGTACCCCCATTTAGCCCCTTGACTGAGGTGTATTTTTCCTTGGTTACAGGATTCTTCTTTGGTGAGCATTTTAAGGAACGTGGTTTTGCCACACCCATTTGGTCCGATGAGACCAATTTTTTGTCCTGCGAGGATTTCAAAACTAGCGTTTGAAAGGATTCTTTTTTCTCCAAAATATTTCGAAAGGCCAATGCCGTCCGCTATGTTTTTCCCGGATTTGAATGCGGTTTTAAAATGAAATCTGAGTAGGTAATTTTTTAGGATTGGGTTTTCCACACGTTTGAGTTTTTCGAATTGTTTCATACGACTGTTGATTTGAATATTGTACCGGTTTCGTCGGGTTATCTTTTTGATAGCTGCTAGTTGTCGTTTCATCTCGACAGATGCTTTCTGATATTCCTGTT
>CAYGVY010000093.1:0-5290 GCA_964353435.1 uncultured Thermoplasmatales archaeon
ACAAGGAGTTCCCTACGGAAAAACCACGATGGTTGGTGAATGAGCGTGGTAATAGAATGGAACTTGATGGTTATTGTAAGGAACTGAAGTTAGCATTTGAATATCAAGGCGGTCAACATTTTGAATCAAGTTCTTTGTTTACAGGAGGAAATCTTGCTCAGAGGAAACAAGATGATGCTGTAAAAGAGATGGTCTGTAAACAAAATGATGTGGCTTTAATCACAATTCCTTATACCATAGAATATGAAGAAATGCAAAAATACATCATCGAGGAATGCAAGAAAAACAGTATAGAACTTCCTGATGAGATAAAATCGGTTGATTACACAACATTCAATGTGTATCGTCTGGAAAAAATAAAAGATATGCAAGAACTTGCAGATTCAAAAGGTGGGGAGTGTCTATCAGAAGTATACGTAAATTGTAGTACAAAATTACAATGGCGATGCAAAGAAGGTCATACTTTTTTAATGGTTCCAAACAGCGTTCAACAAGGTCAGTGGTGTCCGTATTGTGCAGGTGTCGCTAAATTAACAATCGAGGAAATGCAGGAATTAGCGAAACGAAAAGGTGGGAAATGCCTATCAACAGTCTATGTTAATAGTTGGACAAGGTTAAAATGGCAATGCAAGGAGGGACATGTTTGGGAAGCACAACCGAATAATGTAAAACAAGGTAATTGGTGTCCAGTTTGTGCTGGGAATATACAATTGACAATTCAAGATATGCAAGAAATTGCACAAAAAAGAGGAGGAAAATGCTTATCTACTGAATATAAAAATAGTAATACAAAATTAAAATGGAAATGCATAGAAGGACACATTTTTTGGATGAACCCAGGTCACGTTAGACGGGAGTGTTGGTGTCCTAAATGTGCGGTAATAAGAAGAACTAATGCAAGAAGAGGAACGATTGAAGAAATGGAAGAACTGGCGAGACAAAAAGGAGGAAAATGTCGCTCAGAAGTATATCTAAACAGTCAAACGAAGTTACAATGGCAATGCAAAGAAGGACATTATTTTTCGATGGCACCGAATAATGTTAAACAGGGTCAGTGGTGTCGCGAATGTGCATACGTAAGCGTTGCTAATAAGAGAAGAAAAACAATTGAGGATATGAAAAAACTTGCAAGTAAAAAAGACGGTCAATGTCTATCGAAAATTTATACGCACACAGATGCGAAACTTCAATGGCAATGCAGATATGGACATATCTGGGAGGCAACACCACATAAAATAAAACAAGGACGATGGTGCCCAATATGTGCGAGGTCTAAAAAGAAATCTAAAAAATGATTGAGGTAACTTGCTAAAAGCATGGTAATGTTTTTTGTTATAAGGCATGTATCATATTAAAACACGTGGTTTAACCGACGTTCTCATACCCAAAACAATTCAACTCTCTAATGATGCTTGCCATCTCAGCACAGTAATCATCATGCCACTGATTTGCTTCACCTAAACACCATTTTGGCTTCCATTTCTGATAAAGTGCATAGGTAAATTCCATATGAGCGAGCCTTGACTCTCCTCGCTCTGTTAAGGAGTAAATCGTTCCCTTTTCATCTCTTGTTTTCGTAATCAATCGGTTTCGTTCCAGATATACAAAGACGTTGATTAACTCGATTTTTATCGAGAACTCTCCTTCTCTAAATATCTCATCGAAACCCAGCCCACTACTTCTAAATAGCAATCGCATTACTCGATATCTACGCATTCTCGACTTCGATATTTTCCTCATCTCATCCCCCTTTTACGTATGTTAACCAGCACCTGCCATCATTTTCACTATACAAATATTTAACTCAAAAATGGGTATAAATAGTAATTTTAACCTTTATTAATCCTATAAATTATATTAACTCAAAAATGGGTAGATATTAATACCTCCTCGTGCATATGAAAAAATGGAGGTAAATTATGGCAAAGAAAGTAAAAATGAGCGATGGGTTGCCAAAAGGTGCGTACACCTGTTTGTCTGAAGGACCAGAAACAGATACTTTTTGTTATAATACGGATGATATGTACAGTCTTTTAGGTAGATTAGCACACACAGCACAACCCAGCCCATAACCAACGCAGGATGCCGACGTCACAAGTTCCTCCAAATTCCTGTTTGTGGCACCGGCTCTTGCGAATAACATAATGGAGAGATAAAAAATGGAAAAAATACCGAGCGATAAATTTGCTTTCTTCGTGTATCGACCGAAGAAGAAAAAACTGACATCACAACAAAAAAAGGTACAACAACTTAGTGAAATATCAAAGGTTTGCCTTAGAAAAGACGAGAGTAAGGACACCCAAAGTCTGTTCAAATGTGCAGCAAAGGAAGCAAAAGTCCACATTATTGCTCATTAAAAAATTACGGGAGGGGACAACATCAATAGAGGGCGATGTTGTCTCAGCCCAACATCTTTTTAGACTATGATAAGTGCAACAATTATTAAGAGATATAACGATTTTTTTCTCTATTGGCGTTATTCATCCAGAGATGAAGAGCGAGCGTTAAGGCGCATATTGAAAGGAACTAATACCACTTTCAGAAACCATCATCTTGTTACAAAGATAAACACCGCTTATCCTCATACCAATCAGATGTCGATTGACTATTGGCTATTTTCTTCAAATCGACCGAAATACTATTAATTGAGCAATCAATCGTAGTCATTATGATTACTTCTAATACAAAAGGATTTATTACCGGTATGACTGGAGTATATTCTGTAGCAGCAGAACTTTCAGCAAGAGGATACATAGTTACTACAACAACGAGAAATGCACCAGGCATTGATATCATGGCATCTACATCTGATTTGAAAAAAACATTTAACATCCAGGTAAAAGCAAATAGTACTGGTGGAACGCATTCTTTTTGGCTTTTGAATAAAGATGCTGAAAATTTAGTTTCTCCTAATTTTTTTTATATTTTTGTAAATTTCAAGTCAAATCAAAAACCTGATTTCTATATTGTTGAAAGTAGTATCGTTTCACAAAATGTTGATGTCAATCATTCAAAAAGTGGTCATTGGTATTCCTTTCAACGAGATGAAAAATATAAAGATAAATGGGAACTTCTTAAATGAAGAATTGCCATTGGAGGTTGTAAATATGGGATTATCATTAGGAGAAAAAATTTGCTTGGATTTTAACGGATACCTGAAGGATTTAGAGAAAGAGGGTCGATGTGTGTCTGTACACTTTGAAATCCAGTCATTGAACCTGAAAAATATTGGAAAATTTACTGATACACATATAGAATTTGCTAAGGTGAATATACTCCATGGAAATATCGGAAGCGGGAAGACAACGATAGTACAATCTATCGCAGGTATATCAGGTACTCAAAGATTGCTTAAAGACGAACAGGACAGTGGAGAAATCAATTTAACAGCGTACGATGGCAGACAGTATCATTTGGATGTTTTTGAGTCTAATGACGTTCTGTGTGTCACCTTGGACGGTGGAGGAGAAATGTTAGATAAAAAACATTACAATGATTTTCTCCATTATCTACGTGATTTAAACATTCAGTTGATACTTACTATTGAAAACATGGACAATGAATTGAGAGAGTCAATCAGTCGCACCTTTCCACATTGTAAGTTTATACAGTTGAATTAAAAGTGTATCCAACTGATATCAATGGTTCTTTTGTTAAACCATTAACATCGTTTTTTGAGAAATGTATACGTTGTGGTCAGATTGTATAAAAGGTTAACAATCATATTATTACCTCATAGATAAAAAACATCATTAAAACGAATGAAGTGAAAACGAATGAATCAACAGGGAAGATATCCGGTTGTCGAAGAAGCATCACCTTCAATTGTATTTTATTGTTTTTTGAATGAGGAACTGACTATTGAGCATCGCCATAGGTTATTTGGTGCTAAAGAAAACACTGAGGAAAAAATCGTTTTGTCAAGGGATGGAGGCAAATCATAGCCTATGTTACATTGGCATCAAGTCTGGAAATACATTCGCAAACTCACTAATAGAGAAGTAGAAAAAGGAGCAATCCTGGAGTTGTTTAACGATATAGAAAATCGAACAGATAGTATAATTCATCAAAGCATTATCGAATTCAACTCATTAAACACGAACCGAATAAAGCAAGGCTTACCGGAGAAGACAAGGATAGACAGAGAATGCATCCAACGGGCAATAAAATCTATAAACAATGATATATTCACTTCCTTGTCCGAAAGGGCAGGAGGAACTATATCAAAAAAAGGTGAAAAAAATGTTGAGCATACGCCAGAAACGAAAGAATTGGGGGTCGAAATTGCATGAATTTCGACCAAGCCATTAAAGATTTCTGGCGATATTTGAAGCAGAACGACAAAAGGGACTATAGTAAAAACACTGTGCATTGTTACGTTGAAGGAGTCACAAATACCCTTAAAGACATAGATTTAGACAACTTGACCCAACGACACTTGGATGACATCAGCATCGAACTCAAAGACAAAGGTCTAAAACCAAACACCATTCGGTTGCGACACGCGTCGATAAATCTCTTTTGCAAAGAGATACTAAAGCGAGAAGACCTGCACCTGAATGTTCCATGGCAAAAGAAAACCATCAAACACCCTATCCCACCTAATGAGATGAAACGGATATTCGAGGCTGCAAAAAAAAAGAGTAAATTGGACTACACACTTCATCTAATACTTTATGATGATGGATTACGAAGAAGCGAAGTGTGCAATCTCAATCTCGATGACGTAAAATACGAAACACGGGAACTCTACATCTGGGATTCAAAAACAGGAGACAACATTATAAACATAACGACCAGGGTCGCTGATGCAATCAAAGACTACATTCTCTACGAAAGACAGCCAAAAGATACCAAAGACCAAGCGTTATTCATAAGTAAACGTGGAAAAAGAATCGGGGAGCATTTCGTAAGAAGCCACGTCAAAGCATGTGCCGTCGAAGCAGGAATTACAACACGAGTTCATCCGCATCGCTTTAGAACATCTTGCATTACACATCTCTTCAATAATCACATAAACCCAATATCAATTCAGAAACACGCCAGACACGCAAACCTCAGACAGACTTTGGAATACGATAGACCGACACAACAGGATTTGAAGGACGATATCGAAAGGGTGTTCGTAAAGAAAGACCAACTTAACGATGAAGACAGAATCAGAGCATCAGTGGACAAATACTTCAAGGGAGAAATCACCAAAGATGAACTGCAAACGCTGCTCGATGTGGTGAAACCAAAACAGTTAAAACCCGAGGGTGAATTCAGTGGCTACCAATAGTAATGTTGG
>CAYGVY010000094.1:0-5230 GCA_964353435.1 uncultured Thermoplasmatales archaeon
GAAAGTTTCTGCGACGCGAACTCTATTTTATAGCAAGGGACAAGTTCGGTTTTATAGCCCTGAAACACACCTCGGACATATGGGTGTTCAGCGAAGCATTCTTCTTGTTGTTCAAGAATTGCTCGTCCGATCGTAAGGCCTTTTTCTTGCAGTATTTCTCGCGAAACTGTGGTGGGAAAGACAAGGAAAAGGTCGATATCAACAGAATTTCGTATATAGGTGTCTTTTGCGGTTGAACCGACTAGTTCTATGGTGATTGGTATCTTGGTTTTTTTGATTTCTTTGGCGACTTGTTCTTTGAGTGTTTCGATGACGCGTTCTATCTGTTTTTTTTCTGTTACGTCTGGCGTGATTCTTTTAAGCACGTTGATCTCAATTGCTTCTGAACCAGGGATCATTCATGTCTCCTTTATGAATCGTTTGACAAGGTAGAATACCGCGAATGCAAGGAGTATCCCACCGATTACATCGGTTATCCAGTGGATGGCTAAATAGATAACTGAGCAGATCACACAAATGGCGCAGAAGTACGCAAGGTAGATGAATCTTTTGTTGTCGGTAAGGGAGACGGTTTTTGCAACGAGCAAAGCCATTGCAACGTGGAGCGAGGGGAAACAATTGTTGTTTGTTGTTGTGGCATAGAAGAACTGTTCAACACCAGGGATGACTGTATTTAGTGCTGAAGCTGATCCATAATAAATATAGACGTTTGTAATTGGGAGAAACAGATAAAATGGTAATGCAATCGCGTAGATAATCACCAGTGCATATGCAAATGTTTTCATTGCTTTTCTCTCATCAGCAATCAGGAAATAGAGTAGTGAAAACCATAGCGTAAATGGGTACAGAACAATGTAAATGAAGACAAAAAAATACACGAACACCGGTGTCCAGTTTTGTGAAAACCAGTAGACGACACCATCTTCAATCATTTGAATCGTAGGTGTAAAGTTATTAACGACGAGTCTTGTCATAAATGAATCGATGACGTTTACTTCGATAAGGTGAATAGCGACAACAACAATGATAAAAAAAAGATATACATAATGATACGAGAACATTTGCTTATAATCTGACCATGATGTTCTCCAGATTTTCTTTGGGACGAGGAACAACATTCCAAAAAAGAACAGGAGGAGATTCAGCACCCCTATGACAACAAAACAATAGTCTATGATTTCACCGCCATCTTATAGTGGTACCTCCCTGAGGGTTGTATAAATTGGTCCTTTTGGAGTTAGCTCGCTTTTTTTAAGTGTAATTGATTGTACCTTTTGAATAGTGAATTCGACTGCCTTGTAGTTTTCTATCACTTTGAGGAGTTGGTCTTTATTTCTTGCTGTTTTTACGCGGCCTACTGTTAAATGGGGAGAAAACCCTCTGTTTTCTTTTTTAAAGCCGAGTGGTGCAAGTTTTTCATCAATGGCATGTACAATGGTTTTCATGTTGCCTTCATCAGTGATTCCAATCCATAAAACTTTCATATAGTTTTGATTGGGGAATACACCGGTTCCTTTGAGTGTGATGGCAAATGGTTTTATTGCAAGCACCGATTCTTTCATACTCTTTTCGATAGCATCGATATAATTTTCATCGGTGTCTCCAAGGAATTTTACCGTGATGTGGATGTTTCCTGGTTCAACAAGTTTAACATCAGCACCTGTTTTTACTATCTCTTTTTCAAACGTAGTTATCTGCGGTGTGGCTTTGATATCGATTGCGATGAACCCTCGAAAGGTTGACATTATATCCTCCGATTGGTATCAATAAATCATTTACCTCTTTAAAACAGTATTTCACCTCGAAAAGTGTGGAACCGGTGTTCTTTTTTTTATTATTCAAGTTCAATAGCGTATGTGTTCTGCGGATTTTCTACATGGATCATGTGAGCTTGTTGTTCTGACATGATGTTCTCTGCAAGCAGGTTTTTTGTAAGCTTGGGGACTGTTTTTAGCCCTAGTACCGCTCCTGGCCGTCGGAGGTCATCGATATAATCCGTCTCCATTAAAAACCGTGCACCTTTCTGTAATGCCTCAACAATATTCTTTTTAATTGCTAGAACAGATGGCATAAGACCAAAATTTTCATCATGTGTAATAAGCGGAGGTGAAAAATGTTTCACTATTTTTTCCGGGTTTAGGCCAACTTTTCTACCAATTTCAACAAGCTCTTTGCATTGCATGGGTGTCGTACTTTCTGTGTGTAGGACAACGGGCACTCCAACATCTTTTGCTTTCTGCATACCATAGAAAAGAATATCATTTGAATCTTGAAGAATTTGTGGATCGACAGGAAAATGTGGCCGTCCGATTTCACCGATGGCGATACATTTCCGCTCTTCACATAAAACTGCGGCCTCCTCCATACCTTTTCTCATAATCGCGATTGCTGTCTCTCTTCCGAATTTTTCTTGCAACGGGAGAATATCAACAGGATACGGACCGACAACAACAAACACACCGATTCCCACAGCAGCACGTATCTCCTCTGCCATTTGTAGCGTCTCTTGATAGCAAGCTTTGTAACTTTTCTCTTTCATCACAAGCAGTGGCATTGGATATTGACAGAGAATGAAATGGGTTCCACCAGCATTTTGAAACTCTCGCACTGCATCAAGAAACCTCCCGTCTCTCCGAAGGTGCAGATGATTATCAAACAAGATCACGTATCATACCTCAAAAAGATAATAAAAAAGAATGATATAAAAAGATTGAGTATGAAACAAGATTTATACTTCTACTTCAGCCTCATTCTGAGAGTTTTTCTTACCTGAGACTATCTCAAGAACATCGCGTGCGAGAATCCAGCCAATGTACCCCATAAAGAACGTGAAGAACCCTATAATACTGTAAATGACGATATTTTTTAGTGACTCGGTTCCATCTTGAATCATCACAATAGCCGTACCAGCAGCAAGATAGATAAAGATCAATAAAAAGATCCATTGTAACGCATTCATGGTGAAGTGCAGATTCATAAAAGGCCGTACCGTAATCGGCCCCTTTCTCCCAGATTTTTTTACATTTTTCCCCGTGGTTCGAGTTACTTCTTCGACCGTGTATTGAATTGTTGACGGAGGAAGCGATATGTGTTTGGTTCCCTCCGTCTTTTGTTTTTTTATATTTTGTTTTACTCGGTGTCTTATATGAAACGATTCCATGGGAAGCACCCGTAACGGTGCTTTTCTTGTTTTGAGATTTCGAGAGAGTCTTTTGTTGCTGATTTTTCTAATTGACACCTTTCTTCCTCCTAATGAAGTTTATTATTGAGTGATCCCAAAAAAGCAACTGCTGATGACTATAAAAGCCTGTTTTGCAGCTACCTATGCATCTACAGGGCAGCTCATTATCCCTCTACTATGCAGCTCTTTATGCACCTACATGCTCGACAAAGTATCCCCTTATTGTTTTTAAGCATCTGCGATGATGCTGATGATATCCCCGTCTTTTAGCGGGTGGTCCGCACCGATAACGCGATGTGCGCGTGCATCGATTCCCCTGATGAAATGGTCCCCTAGATCAGTGTGGACTTTATAGGCAAGGTCTTTTGCGGTTGACCCTCGTGGAATTAAATGTGCATCAGGCAGCACCCGTCCTTCTTTGTCGGTGAGATGATGCTCGTCTTCAACTGGGTACACAACGATGAGATCAAGCATTCGTACTGCTTCGTCTATGCATCGCTGTACACCCGTCGACCCGTACTTTGCGAGTACATGTGTTCTGATGTATTCCAATGCTTTGAGTTGTTTTTCGGTGATTTCTTCTTTTTTTAGTAACGTAAAATCATTACTACCCGGAGTATATGCAATTATTCCTTTTTCTGCCGCATTGCTGAGTGCAAGTTCACTTTCTGCACTGGCTGGAATAACAATGTATTTTGTCAGTTCGCTTCTTTTTGCCATGAGGCTCTCTGGAGCTTTGTCACATTTGTTAAACGCGATGATGATTGGTTTGCTAATCGCGCGCACATAGTCTGTGAGTTTGAAAATCTCCTCGTCTCTCCACTGAGATGGTTTGGCTGTATTAAGATTGATTTTCCGTATGGCTCCTGTGATATGTTCTTCCTTTATTCCCAGTCCTGTGAGCTGCTCCGTGAGCATTTTTTCAATTTTTTTTCCTTCAAGTTCACATTTTCGTGCAATAATTTCCCAGCTTTTCTTAATGATGCCGAAGAGCCAATAATTGATTTCTTTTTCTAGAAATGCAACGTCTGAGAGTGGGTCATGGGCACCCACTTCGCAAGGATTTCCTTCTGCGTCAGTACTTCCTGATGCGTCTACGATATG
Organism: uncultured Thermoplasmatales archaeon; assembly: GCA_964353435.1. Classification (GTDB taxonomy): domain Archaea; phylum Thermoplasmatota; class E2; order DHVEG-1; family DHVEG-1; genus SM1-50. The sequence continues at coordinate 4,286 of CAYGVY010000094.1, forward strand.
AATAAGTGCATGTGCTTGTCGTAGATCATCAAGGAACTTATTTCCCAATCCTTTTCCTTTATGGGCATCAGGTACTAATCCGGCAACATCGATTGCTTCGATAGGCACAAATCGTATTCCATTGAGACATCGTGAGTTTCGAGGTGTACATGTTACATGAGTATCTCGGCAGGGGCATGGTTTGCGGATGTACATAACCCCTCGATTTGCTTCGATCGTGGTGAAAGGGTAGTTGGCAACCTCCGCATGGGCTTTGGTTGCGGCGTTGAAAAATGTGGATTTCCCGACATTTGGTTTTCCAACAATACCGAGTTGCATTTTTTCTACTCCAACATTTCTTTTACTTCATCAACAACATCGACATCGCTTTCAAAGCGTTTAACCTTTTCAGTGGCCTGTTCTTTTAAGACATCTTGAAATGAGATGCCTTTCTTTCCGAGGAGTGTTCCTTGTATTGATGCGGTTTTTGAAAGGAATATCTCTTCCCCAGAAACGTTCCCGAAAATCTCAACTTGTTCAGTGATATTGACCGTACCTGTCGAGGTAATGTTTCCATGGATTTTTACCTTTTTTCCACAGAAGACGTTTCCCGTCGCTTTCAAGGTGCCAAGGATTTCTGATTTCTCATCAACCGAGATGTTTCCTTTGATGTCGTAGTTACCTGGTAGTTTACATTCTTTGCCTATTTGAAGACTCCCTTCCACTTTTGAATTTGATACGCTGATAATGGAGTTATTAGGTAAAAAAAGGAATGATTCCGAAATAGGTATTGTTCCTCCATCGTTTTGTTCAAGTTCTTCGAGTATGCGTTCGATTTCTTCACTTCGTCCCATTTTCAGCAACTGCATGAGATATACAAAAATATATATAACAACTGGAACGGGGTTCCTTATATTAATCCACCCTTTCGCTTCAAACCCTTTTTCAATTTCGACACTATCACCA
>CAYGVY010000095.1:0-5198 GCA_964353435.1 uncultured Thermoplasmatales archaeon
TCAGAAAATTAGAAGAATGAAAGGTGGGGGACGGGATGCATTGGATGGGAGGAATATGCCTTTAGTGGAAAGCAGATACCTAAAGCAGCCTCCCCAATGTTTATTGTGTCCCCCAAGTACAAATAAACTTGGAAAATAAATACTTTTCCTTTCAATTTTCCCTCCTGTTGATTTATAAACCAACTGGAGGGCTAAAAGCGGCCGTTTTATCCAGAAGAAAGTGATTCCTGTTGATAGCTTACTGGTAACCCCCAACCATGAGACTTGGGTCTCCTAGGAGTATGAACTCTTCAATCGTGAAATAATCTGGACCAACGTTATGAATGTAGGCATTCTGCGCCCCGGTCAACATCTCACCAGCAGTTACACCCTCCCTATATGAATCGAAAAAATGAACATCCAGATATCCTGCACCGCCATACACACCATTGATATCAACCCAGGTATAGGCCGTCCTCGTCGACCCAATCGTCGCAATGGCACCTCCGTCTTCTTTTGTAAGGAGAATCCCGGCGAAACATGGATAGAACACGGATGGGTCTTCAGAGAGTTTGAAGATACGCGTCAGCAGATGAACCGTTCCCTGGAAGTAGTTTTGCAGGTCAGTGAAGTTGAAATCAAGTTTAGCTGTGAGACAAGCGTCAAAGAAGATAATAGGGAGTTTGTTTCCATTTTTTAAACCAATGATATAGGGGGTAAAGTACCAGATTATCCCTCTCTTGGAGAGTGAATTTGGTCGGTAGGTTCCCCAGCCGTGTTCGAACCCATGGCCTGCGTAGCTTACAAACCCTGCACCTTTGTTAATCGCCCGATTGAAGCTCCATGGATGGAGGGTATGGGTTGATGTCCACAGGAATGTGGTGTCAAACCCGGGTAGATTTTGCGCAACCTTGGTGTTTGTGATTTCGCCTTCATAGACAAATGGTGGTGCTCCCCGGCATGGTGGAAACGTATCTCCCCCTGCAAGAACAATTCGTTTAAACCAGATTTGGTTGTATGTTTCTTCTTCATAGGTGATGATTTTGTTCACGATCGTGCTGACCTCCATTGTATCCGTGCAAGGTAATCGGCCGACGTGGACATCAGCGTATAAATCAACACCGTCAAGATCATTACCATCATGGTCTATTTCACCAAACCGATTGTTCCCGTTTGCATCCCAGCTGCAGAAGTCTCCAGTAGCGTCGTAGATGTCTCCGTAATACAGGTCCGAGAGAAGATCTCGCTCCCACCAGGATGCAAGCGTAGCTCGAATCGGGAGTTTCTTCATATCACCCACTAACAGTACATACTGAGTGTTCCACTCCTCGACTGCGTGTTTAATGAAGTATTTTATTCTTTCAGGATTGTCTCGGCCAATAGTGGAGCTGTAAATCTCGTCAAGCGTGACCAGTATGGTCGGAACACCATACGCATTCTTATGTTCAACGAGAGGTTGAAGGGGTCCGGAAAACTCAGATGGAGTAATAATCACCAACGAATACACGTCAGATGAGACCGGAGCTGGTGACGCTGAATCGTAGGTGATGTGGATAGTAACATGCTTACTATACTGAAGAAGATGAGCGTTCGGAAGATACCGAATAGGCGTAATATGACAGGATACAAACAATACATGTTCGTTGTCCTTGTTTAACCCTGCTCCTGTAGTAATGCTGTACCAACTATTTGGATAGGCATCATTGCTGTTGTAGACCTCTTCATTGAGACGTCCTTCTATCGGAATGATCTGATCGCCAATCTTTTGTTTCGACGGCACCGACCTGACCTGTTTTTCCACGCTCATGGTCTGTATCAATGAGGGTATGATATCGACTGAGGTTAAACGAGTCCCAAGTGGGAATTCGATGGTTTTAGAATAAACCGGCATCAACGGGCATCCTTCCTTAGTCATAACTCCATCTGTTTCACTGACCAAGATTTCACAAAAGTCATTGTTTTCTTTCAGAATTGGTGTTGAAAAATCGATACTGAATTCAACGGTGTTCACCTTTCGAACATTCGTCTGAGCTACTGCTGGTGTTGCGCTTATAATCATGAACAGAACAAGTATTCCACCTATGATTAATTTCTTTTTGATTGCGTTCTTCATATGGTATCCCCTTGAAGATAACGAATTATGTTCCCCTTTATTAACGTTAACTCTCTCCCTAGATATTAGAGATCATATTATTTAAAGCTTTTTATAAAAAAACAGGATTCACGCTCGTGACAGTCTGTCCACTGCAAACCACCTGTTGCTCAAGAGAGAATTTAAATATTAAAAGCCGTATACTGCCTCACTTCTACCAGATAAAATAGGTGAACTATGGGTAAAGGAATAAACGCTGCACGCCAACTTAAAAAAGCACGAAAAAACCAGTTGTGGAATGATCGATATTACAAAAAACGAGTCCTTCATTTAAAAGAAAAATCAGACCCACTCGGAGGAGTTCCCCAAGCAAGAGGTATCGTCATTGAAAAAGTCGGTATTGAGGCAAAGCAACCGAATTCCGCGATTAGAAAATGCGTTAAAATCCAGCTTATTAAAAACGGCCGGCAGATCACCGCGTTTGCTCCTGGAAACCATGCCATCGGATTCATTGATGAACACGATGAAGTTGTGGTCGAAGGTATTGGCGGTCGAATGGGTCGTAGTTACGGTGATATCCCTGGTGTCCGATTTAAAGTAATCAAAGTAAATGATGTTTCCTTAAATCAACTCGTAAAAGGAAAAGTTGAGAAGCCGATGAGACGATAAATATGAGTGAAAAGAAAGATATACAACCTGGTACAGCATTTTTCCCGATGTTTGAGAAATACGACATGAGTGTTGTGAAGATCGAAGATCAAGGACTTCAACGCTACATCAATTTAGAAAACAAGGATTTTTTCCTTGGCGCGCCCCATGCAAATAAGATGTTCGGGAAAGCAAACCTTTCGATTATTGAACGTTTGATCAATATCCTCATGAAAACCGAGATGTATACCGGGCAGAAAACCAAGGCGTACAAAGTCGTTCGAATGGCGTTTGAGATTATTGACAAACGGACAAAGAATAACCCCGTGCAGGTCCTTGTTGATGCATTGCAAAACGCAGCACCAAAAGAAGAAACCACCCGGCTGCGGTTCGGTGGTATCATGGTTCCCAAAGCAGTGGATATTTCACCACAACGCCGACTGGATATTGCATTACGCAACATCTGCTCCGGTGCGATGACTGCGAGTCATAAAAATAAGAAGAGAATGGAGGCATGTCTTGCCGATGAGCTCCTGAAGGCGAGCAAGAATGATCCTGCATCTTTTGCGGTTGCAAAGAAAAATGATCTTGAACGGGTCGCCAAAGCAGCTCGATAAAACAATGGAAGACCTAATGGTTTTTGAAGGTGTATAAAGTATGGGGCGAAAAGAAGAAAACATACAGAAAGCAACAGCTCTGATGAATAAATTGGATCATATTCGTAACATCGGGATTGCTGCACATATTGATCATGGGAAAACCACGTTTTCTGATAACCTGCTTGCAGGATGTGGCATGATGAGCGAGGAGCTCGCAGGAAAACAACTGGTGCTTGACTACGATGAGCAAGAGCAGGCACGTGGAATTACGATTAACGCGGCATCAGCATCCATGGTTCACACCGTTGAAGGACAAAATTACCTGATTAACTTAATTGATACACCAGGACATGTTGACTTCGGTGGTGATGTTACCCGTGCAATGCGAGCAGTTGATGGATGTATCATTGTCGTCTGCGCCGTAGAAGGAGCGATGCCACAAACGGAAACGGTGATTCGTCAAGCGATCCGTGAAAAAGTTAAACCAATATTATTCATCAACAAAGTAGACCGACTCATTAATGAACTTCGAGTCACCCCCGAAGAGATGCAAAATCGATTTATTAAAATCATTAATAAATTCAATGAACTACTTGATCGAGTAGTCGCTGAAGACTTTAAAGGAAAATGGAACGTGAAGGTCGAAGACGGCAGTGTCGCGTTTGGTTCCGCGTTCCATAACTGGGCAGTCTCCGTTCCCCGCATGAAAAAAACCAACTTAGGATTCAAAGATGTGTATAACTACTGTAAGAACAATGATCAGAAAGCCTTAGCGAAACGATCCCCTATCCATGAAGTTGTCTTAGACATGGTTATTAACCATCTCCCACCACCGAATATTGCACAGAAATACCGGATTCCACACATCTGGAGAGGAGACCTTACGAGCCCTCTTGGCAAAAACATGGTTGAATGTAACGAGAACGGGCCACTCGCGTTGATGATTACGAAGATTATCCTTGATCCCCATGCTGGTGAGGTTGCGATTGGTCGGATGTTCAGCGGAAAGATCCAACGTGGACAGGAGTTATATGTTATTGGAATGCCCAACAAGAATCGTGTTCAACAAACCAACGTCATGGTTGGACCCGATCGTATCCCTATTGACTATGTGAGCGCAGGAAATATTGTTGCTGCAACCGGTATCCGTGATGCGATCGCAGGATGCACTGTGGCTGATAACCCTGAGGCTGAACCGTTTGAACGTATTGTTCATGTCTCAGAACCAGTCGTCACTGTTGCGGTCGAGGCGAAAAACACAAAAGACCTCCCCAAACTCGTTGAGGTATTGCGATTAATCTCCAAAGCAGATCCCAGCATCCAAGTGCAGATTAACCAGGAGACCGGTGAGAATCTGATGTCTGGTATGGGCGAATTACATCTTGAGATTACCGAGTATCGTATCCGCAATGACCATAAAATGGAAATTGTCTGCTCTGAACCCATTGTGGTCTATCGTGAGACTGTCAGCAAACCAAGTCCCCATAAATTTGAAGGGAAATCACCGAACAAACACAACAGGTTCTACATCGAAGTGGAACCTCTCCCGGAGAACATCGTCAAAGCGATTTACAATAATGAATTACCAGCGAACGTGAAGAAATACAAGAAAGAAACTGCAAAATTCCTTCAGGACATTGGAATGGATAAGGACGTTGCGAAAGGAGTGTTTGGCGTACATGGCCTGAACCTTATCACGGATACCACGAAAGGTATTCAACACCTCTTCGAAACCAGGGATTTAATTATGGAAGCCTTTGATGAGGTTATGAAAAGCGGACCAACCGTCTCAGAACCCTGTCAAGGTATCTTAGTAAAACTCGTGGATGCAAAACTCCATGAGGACGCGATCCACCGAGGACCCGCGCAGGTTATCCCCG
>CAYGVY010000096.1:0-5172 GCA_964353435.1 uncultured Thermoplasmatales archaeon
TAGATACACGATTAGTTCTCGGGCTAGGGATTTCTGCATCCTTAAACGCACCGATCACTGATTGGAAACCCGGTGTTTTCCGGATGTAAGCATAATGTTGGTTTCGCCATGAAGTATGATGTTGTCGTTGTCGGAGCCGGGCCAGCCGGTTCTACTGCTGCAAAATACCTTGCAGAGCAAGGAATCCCTGTCGTTTTGATTGATAAAGCTGAGTTTCCTCGAGAGAAACTCTGTGGTGGTGGTCTTCCGACTCGCGTGCAGAAACGATTTCCTTACATCAAACCCTTTATTGATTCCGTCTCTTATGGCAGTATTACATATTCTTCGTCTCTTCGCTATAAGTTTGATCTCATCCAAGAAAAACCTTTGCTTATGAACGTTCTTCGGAAAGACTTTGATAATGGATTAGTAAATCTTGCTGTAAAAGCAGGTGCAACCTTTCTTGGTGGAAAAACAGTCATCGACGTCTCAATCAAACAAAACAATGCATCTGTTCTATTAGACGATGGTCAAACAATTGAAACAGAGGCGGTAATCGGCTGTGATGGGACACGAAGTGTTGTTGCGGACAAAACAAATCTTAGTAAAAAACTAGAGCCTCTCTGTATTGCACTTGTTCAAGAACAACCATTAACACTAAAGCAACTTGATAAATACTTTACAAAGAAGCGGTTGGTTTGTGTTTTTATTAAAGCACAAGGTACCGCAGGGTACGGTTGGATGTTTCCAAAGAAAAACTGTGTAAATATCGGAATCGGTGAATTTCAATCTGCGATTCCGAAATCCAAACCAAAAACGCCACTGAAGGAAAGGTATGAGGCTTTTATTGCAGTCTTAAAAGAAAAGGGATTACTACCTGAAGATTTTCCTGTTGAAAATCTAAAAGGGGCAGTGCTTCCTATCTTTCCACTGGAAACCACCTATGGAAATCGCGTAATACTCTGCGGGGATGCGGCAGGGTTTATCAATCCTATCACCGGTGAAGGAATTTATTATGCGATGGTTTCTGGGCAGATCGCTGCAACCGTTATAGCGGATGGATTGAAAGTAAAAGACCTCTGCAAGCAATTTTTATCACGTTATCAGATATTGTGGAATGATGATTTTGGGAAGGATCTTAAGTTACTTGGACGATTTAATAAGCGGTGGGGAAAGGTTTCTGAAAAAATAGTACGATTGTTCACGCGAGATAAAAAATTTGCACAATTAATCATTGGTGTAATTGGGGGACAAATCAGTTTTTCGAAATATAAAAACGCCCTCATTATGCGATTTATCTATGCATCATTGAAGGATTTGTTTAGTAAAGAATAAAAGGAAACGAGAGGAGATATTATTTTTTATTCCGAAGCTCTCGTCGTAAAATTTTACCAGAGATTGTTTTTGGCAACTCATCCATATATTCGATAATTCGTGGATATTTGTATGGTGCAGTGACTTTTTTCACATGTTCTTGAAGTTCTTTTGTAAGAGCCTCCGATGGTTTGTATCCTTTTACAAGAACAACATAGGCTTTGACGACAATACCTCGGACTCCTTCTGGATCGAGAGCGCCAACCACTGCGCATTCAGCAACTGCATCATGTTCAATGAGCGCGGATTCCACCTCGAAAGGCCCGATCCGGTACCCAGAGGATTTAATGATGTCATCATTACGTCCAACAAACCAGAAGTATCCATCTGGGTCCTTGTATCCTTGATCACCAGTATAATAATAGTTGTCTTTGAATGATTCCTTCATGATCTCTGGGTCTTTCCAATATTCTTTAAATAACCCTGGTGGACGTATATCACCTATGTAGAGTGCGATATTTCCGACTTCGTTTGTCTTCAGTTCTTTTCCGTTATCATCAACAATGCGCACATCATGGCCTGGGGTTGGTTTTCCAACAGAACCGTATTTAATAGGCATAAAAGGGAAATTCGATAAGACACAGACGGTCTCGGTTTGTCCGAAGAAATCATAGATTTCAAGTCCGTACGCATTTTTCCATACTCTAATGACCTCAGGGTTTAAGGGTTCTCCAGCGCTCATACAATGTCGCAGTTTGAGCTTGTATTTTGAAAGATCCATTTGAATAAGCATACGATAGACGGTTGGTGGCGCACAGAATGTGGTGACTCCGTATTTTTCCATTGCGCGAAGTAATCCATCTGCATCGAAACGACCTGGGGTCTCCCATTGGATGATGGCTGCACCAACAATCATCTGACCGAACAGTTTTCCCCAAGCTGCTTTTGCCCACCCGGTTTCAGAGACAGTCCAATGAAGGTCACATTTCGTCAGTGCTTGGGCGAATTTCGCGGTTACTTCATGCCCTAGGGGGTAACTGTGTGTATGGAGCACCATTTTTGGATGTCCTGTTGTTCCTGATGTAAAGTATATAAGCAACGGTTCATCCGCACGTGTTTTTCCTACTTCCTTTTGGGAGAGCTCTCGAGAAGTGTCTTTCATTTGATCGGTGAAATTGAGCCATCCTTCGTGTTTCCCATCAACAAGCATGATATGTTTCAATGTTTTGCAGTTCTTTCTGACCGCTTCAACTCGATCCGCGTGGTCCATATCCGTGAGAATCATGCACGCCTCAGATCGATTCACTCGATATTCGATGTCTTTAGAGGTTAACAGTACCGTCCCTGGCATGGGAACGACACCGAGTTTAAACATCCCGATAAGTGCGATATACCACTCCGGAATACTTTGTAAAATAACCAAGATACGGTCTCCTTTTTTCACCCCGAGTTTGCGGATAAGATTTGCAAACTGATTTGACTGCACCTTCAGGTCGTAGAACGTGTGGTACCGTGCTTTCTCCCCAGTTCGGTCAATCGAGATTAACGCAAGTTTTGTTCGGTCTTCTGCCCATTGGTCGACAACGTCAAAGCCAAAGTTGTAATGGGTTGGTACTTTCCAAGTAAAGGTCTTATAGAGCTCTTCATATCTGTCTTTCTTAAAAACAGTGTCACACTCTGTCTGTTTTGGTTTCATTTTCTATCCCCCAAAATCATGGTTTAGAGTCCGAGACGTTTTGCTATAATCATCCTTTGAACTTCAGAGGTTCCTTCGCCAATCTGCGTGAGTTTTACATCTCTGTAGAATCGTTCTAACGGCAGATCCCGCATATACCCGTGTCCACCGTGAATCTGAATTGCATCACGAGTAACTTTCATCGCGATATCGGACGCAAAGAGTTTCGCCATGGATGCCTCAATGCTAAACGGTACTTCGTTATCTTCAAGAAAAGCTGCTCGTTGAACGAGTAATCGCGCTGCATCAATCTGGGTGGCCATGTCAGCAATCATCCATTGGATTGCCTGGTTTTTCCCAATTGATTTTCCGAATTGTTGCCGTTGTTTCGCATACGAAATACTTTCATCAAGCGCACCCTGAGCGATACCGACAGCCATTGCTCCGATGGCGGTTCTACCACGATCAAGTATCGTCATCGCACCAACAAACCCAAGATTCTTTTCACCAAGTAAATTCTCTTCTGGGACACGACAATCTTCGAAAATCAATTCTGCCGTGCGGCTGCCTCTGAGTCCAAGTTTATCCTCTAACACACCAACCGTAAATCCCAGCGTATCTTTCTCTACAATAAACGCGCTGATTCCTTTTGCCCCAAGTGTTTTATCTGTTTTTGCCATGACGGTTGTTACTGCAGCGATGTCCCCGCTGGTGATGAACTGTTTTGTTCCATTAATAACCCATTCTCCTCCTTCGAGAACAGCAGTGGTTTGTAATGATGCTGCGTCAGAACCCGCGTTCGGCTCGGTAAGCGCCCAGGCAGCAAGTGCTTTCCCATTCAGGAGATTTGGGAGGTATTTCTTCCGTTGTTCCTCTGTTCCTTTTTCGTAAATGTGACCGACACCTAAGGAGTTATGTGCTTCAACAGTGATACCAGTGGATCCACAGACCCGGGAGATTTCTTCCAGTGCGATCATATAGCTGATTTTATCGATGCCTGCGCCACCATATTTCTTTGGGACAGTCATGCTCATGAGGCCGATTTTCCCCATTTTTTTATAAAGCTCGTAAGGGAAAAATTCTTCCTTGTCGATTTTTGAAGCGAGAGGTTTGATTTCTTTTTCAGCAAATTCTCTGACTGTTTTTTTGAATAATTTCTGATGTTCAGTGAGTTGGAAATCCATACGAATCCTCATATCGTGATAGGTAACGGGTCTTTAAATTTACGCCTCGGGGTATCGAAGATTTTTTGTAGGGACAACTGATTTGGATAGTTGGTGGTTTTAGAGGGTATATCCTTACATGAATGTTGGATGTGACGGGGAAATGGTTCAAATGGAATGTGATCAGGGAGTTCAGAAGGGTGCAGGGAAACTTATCGGGTGGCATGATCCTGATGAAAACCGCGAATGGATCATGAAAAATAAACCCCGGGGTCTTTCAGATAAACGGATGACTGCGCAGGAGGCGGTTTCGAAGTTTATTGTCGACGGATCGTTGCTTGCGATGGGGGGATTCGGACATGTACGGGTCTCCATGGCAATCGTCTATGAGATTATCAGACAACACAAACAACATTTGACGATGTCCGGTAAGACCGCGGTGCATGATCTCGATCTCCTTGTCGGTTCTGGATGTGTGAACACCGTAGAGGTCGCGTACTCATTTGGTCATGAGCTGCGTGGATTGTCTCCTGCATCGAGACGTGCGGTGGAGACCGATCAATGCAAGGTTTCCGGCGAGATTAGTAACGCCGGATATCAATGGCGGTTTCTTGCTGCGATGATGGGGCTCCCTTTTATTCCGACGAGGGTGATGCTTGGGACGGATACGTTCAAGAAGAGTTCTGCGCAGACCATGACCGATCCGTTTAGTGGGAAACCGATTTGTCTGCTTCCTGCGTGTTACCCCGATGTCGCGGTGATTCATGTTCCCCGTTGTGATAAGTTTGGAAACGCGCAGATCGATGGAATCATGGTTGAGGATTTTGAGTTGTCAAGAGCGGCACGACACTTGATTCTGACCACGGAAAAAATCGTTGATAGTAAACAGATTCGACAGGAGCCATGGAAGACGGTAATACCTTTTTATCTAGCAAGTGCGGTGGTTGAGGTACCGTTTGGGTCCCATCCGTGTCAGATGCCATACTTGTATTTCTTTGATGAGGATCATATTGGTGAATGGCTTTCATTGTCAGCAACCGA
>CAYGVY010000097.1:0-5130 GCA_964353435.1 uncultured Thermoplasmatales archaeon
CTTTAAAGACGTCTCGTGTTTTTGTAAAATCACAGAAACTCCGGTATGATTCAAGCTCTCCAATTGATGTGATTTTTGATAGTTTCGGGTGATCTGCCTTGTTCTGTTGCCATTGTTCGACGAGTTTCTTGCGAGCGGTTTTCGCATCCGCTGTTGCGGGGGGAAACGCTAGAAAATACGGATGGTGCAGCTCTGAGACAAGTTGCGGCGGCTTTCCTTGAAAATACAGATAATTTGGTGAGAGTCCTAAGAGCAGATCAGTCATTGCCTCGTTTTCCCCAACATCGTTTTTGACCGTTAACACATTGGTTGTACTTAAACCTTAGAATTAATATTATAAGATAGTTGCGAGATGTTTAGTCGCGATTCTATGACGACACCGATTGTGTTTTCCGATGAATTTAACAAGCATGATACCGCGGACCACCCGGAGAACGCGGACCGTCTCTACGTGATGCTTGACGCCCTTGAACAGGCACCGTTTTACAAAAAGTTGCAATTCATTGAACCAGAGATGCTTCCTGAGAAATTGTTGTATGAAGTCCATTCCGAGGAGATGATTCAACGCGTGAAAGAGATCAGCGAGAAGGGGGACTCATGGATTGACTTGGATACCTATGTCTGTAAATCAGATTACGAAACCGCACGGCTCGCCGCGGGAGGAGTCGCTTCTGTCTGCAGAAACGTTGTTGAGGGGGATGCTCCAAATGCTTATGCGTTGGTGCGACCCCCTGGTCATCATGCCTCTGCAGAGCGGTCCATGGGTTTCTGTTTGTTTAACAACGCAGGACTTGCAGCGCATGAACAATCGAAGAAAGGGAAACGAGTCCTCATCTTTGATCATGATGTTCATCACGGGAACGGTACTCAATCGATTTTCTACAAACGAAAAGATGTCATGTACCAATCATTTCATTTATCACCGCATTATCCAGGAACCGGAGATGCGAGTGAGATAGGTGAAGAGGAAGGCAAAGGATATACGATAAACGCTCCGCTTGGGTTCGGTCATGGTGATGGCGCGGTCTCACAGCTCTTCGACGAGATATTTATCCCGATCACCACACAGTTCAAACCGCACCTTATCATCATCTCGGCAGGGTATGATTCCCACCATTCAGATCAACTGGGTGGACTCAAGCTTACTGCGAATTTCTTCGGTGAAATGATCAAGCGATTCCAGGAGGTTCAACCAAGAATCGTCTGCACCCTGGAGGGCGGTTATAACCTGCAATGGATCGGCAAATGCTTCTTGTCGCAAGTCGGACAACTGATGTCGTATCCGCTTCAGTTTAACGATCCGGTAAAAGGAAATGACGATGTCAAAGATGTCATTAATAAAATGAAAAAAGAATTAGGACCGTATTGGGAACTCTGAAGAGTTTAATCGAATATCATGCCCATGCCGGTGGCAGCAGAATCCTCTTGCTCTTTTATCTTCTCATCGATTTTTTTTGCTTTTTTATCAGGAATCTTTTTCATCCCAAGTTCTTTGGCAAGTTCTTCTGCACGCTTGAGTCCTTCTGGACTTCCCTCAACTTTCAGGTAAGACACTGCTCCTTTCATGTCAAGTGAATTTGCATCCCGTATCACGATGCTTTGTCTGTTGACAATATCATCTTGGAGCATGGTTTGGATTTTCCCGGCTTCTGCTGATTTGACTTCAAAGATCACATAGGACATGTAAGATCACCTTGCTTTTGCGGATATAATTATTCTATATAAATCTACTCCTGCTTGAGTAGAGTTCCGTTTTCATCGATTTCTTTCCGTCGTATTCTCGACGAACTAATTGGTTGGTTATCCTCTGAAAGCACAAGCGGGATAACAACGATTTGTAATGGTTTTTTTCCAAGTTGTTTTCGTTTCTTGTTGATCTCTTCCGCGGTTGGTTTGGTTTCCGGAGAGACGACGATTGCATCGAAATCTCCTTTGAGTGTTGGACCAAATTTATTGGAGAGCGGTTGAATGGTAGCCTGCTCAAGAACATTTTCTTCTGCCAAGAACTGTTCTATCGATTGTTTCCTCTTCTCAAACGATGCAAGCTTTCCTTTCTTTTTTGCCATCGTAGGGGATGTCACGCCAATAAAAACAGAACCGTTCGCTCCTGCGACCTGAAACGCTTTTTTGAGGAGTATTTTATGTCCTTTATGAAGCGGATAAAAAGTCCCGCCAAGACATACCCGCATATAAGAAACCATAACAAGAGAATCTTTAAATGTCTGTCTTCGGAAAACTATTTAATTCTGTGACTTGATGCTTCTTTTATTAGAAGGATGGGACTATGAGCACAAAACATGCAACTTTTCTTGTGTTAGTACTCGGTTTTTTATTAATAAGCGGTCTTTCATTGGTATATCTTACTGAACAGACTGCTGCAGCTGGAAGAGAGATTTATGTTGATGATAGTTTCTCCTATCCTAGAGATGGCACTGCAGAGCACCCGTATCTCACAATCACCGAGGCTATGAACCTCGCAAGTGAAGGCGATACCATTTATGTGTTTAGTGGAACCTATAATGAAAGCCTTACCATCAATAAACGTCTCTCTCTTATCGGTGGAATTGATGATCAACCAAGTATTATTTCTCGCGGTGCTGAAATAAAATACATCGTCGATATTACAGCGGATTTCGTGACCTTGGAAAATTTTGTCATACAAGATAAAGGACGCCATATTACATCGCAGTATGGTGCACTTGTCCATGTGACTGCAAATAATGTTGTTTTGCAGAAGAATAATATTTCAAGCTGTGATCTCTGGGGGATTTATCTTGATTCATCTGATGATAATACCATTAGTGGAAATTTGATTAACGATACCAAAGGAGTGTTCGTATCCTCCTCGAATAATAACGTTTTTTCAAGCAATAACATCTCCAATTCAAGTGATGCTGGGATAAACCTGCGTTCCTCAAAAAGAAATATTCTCTATCAAAACCGTTTAACCACGAGTACTTTTGGAATCTATGCAAGAGAATGTTCAAATACCAACATTACCCTGAACAATATCACGAAAAACGTTTTCCATGGAATCTATTTAACTGGAGATAGAAATGATGTTATTCGAGCAAATTTTTTTAAAAATAACACCGTGAGTGGAATCACCCTTGATTCCTACGACTGTACCGTTGTAGATAATATGTTCAATCGTGGTCAAATCGGCATCAGTCTGCAAAAAACCGGATGTCAAATACGTAATAATACCTTTCAAAACATGAGCTCTACCGCTCTTTCTGCAATTCAGGGAAGTAAAAATAACATCATATCCTTGAATCATTTCCTCAGAAATAATATGAATGCAAGGGAGCAAGGGAGTAATCAATGGGATGACGGGAGAAAAGGAAATTATTGGGATACCTACAAGTTTGTGGATAGAAATCGCGATGGGATCGGTGACCTTCCCTTTGCAGTTGCTACAGGTGGTGTGGATCGATATCCTGTAGGTATTTTCTTAAAACCACCACAAAAACCTTCAAATCCATCACCCGCGGATGATAAAGAGAATGTCGGGTTGAAAGTTAAATTATATGTGAAGATTGTCGATGTTGATAGTAGCATAATCCCGACTGTCTATTTCTATAACGCGGTGAATAATACGTACATTGGTTCTGCTAAGAATGTGGCTAATGGGAAGAACGCATCGTTCAGTCTGACGTTGCCATTCGATACGACCTATGCCTGGTATACTATAGCGAACGATAGCCTGCAGGAAAATCAATCTGATATCTGGTTTTTTACAACCAAACAGCGCCCTCCCGAAAATCAAAAACCGGTGGCTAATCCAGGAGGACCATATATAACAACACTTAATCAGTCGGTCTCTTTTGATGGTTCTGAAAGTAGTGATCCTGATGGAACCATTATTTTTTACCGGTGGAATTTTGGGGATGGAAGCAGTCAGATTCTTGACAAGACACCGAAACATACGTACATAGATCCTGGCGTCTACACCGTGACGTTAACGGTTGTTGATAATGATGGACGAAGCAGTATGTCAAATACGACCGCGACGATCCAAGGAACCATTTATTTGAATAGTCCTCCTGTTGCGATGTTCACTGCCCTTTCATCGGTTATGGTGAACCAGCAGGTAGGCTTCGATGCTTCTGGGAGTAACGACACCGATGGTACAATTGTTGGGTATCGTTGGGATTTCAATGGCGATGGAACCTTTGATACCGACTGGCTGAATGTCTCAGTAACAACCAATACGTTTTCTTCTGTTGGCTCCTCAATTGTGACTTTGGAAGTCAAAGATGATGGGAATGCGACCGGGTCATTTTCAACAACTATTGGTGTGAAGGCGGTGGAGAAGAAAACCCCTGGGTTTGATATCATTCTCGTATTCCTAGCTGTTCTTGTTGGGCTCCTCATATACAACAAGCATAGAAAATAAGGAACTTCCCGCTGGATGGACACTTCTATCTCTTTTATATATTTATATGAAAAATTATAAATACCTTCGAAGCTCACTCTCCTATCGATGTGGAATCATTTCGATAGGGGACAATCTGGAATCACCCGGGTTGCAGGGATTTGTGGTATTTTCATCCCTGTTGTTATTTTCACGTGTTTGACGCTTTCGATTGCTTCGTCCCCTTGGTTTACCTGGACACAACACGCTTTAAGCGATCTCGGTATCCAAGCAAACACTGCCGCGTTATTCAATTATGGTATGATCCTTGGTGGTATTCTTACCTTAGTTTTTTCCCTTGGATTGATGAAAATTTTATCCAATAAAATCGGGGCGTATCTTCTTGCGGTTAGTTCTCTTGCTCTCATCGGAATTGGTTTATTTCCGGAAACTTTCTTTGCTCTTCATTTTATTACATCTGCATCGTTTTTTGTGTTTCTTACGATTGCTTTGCTGATCATTGGACTGACCATAAAACAGAATCCATTTGAGCGGAGCATGGGATCACTTGCCTTCGTATTTGCGTTGATAGCAATAGGTTCTACATTTTTTCTCTTCCATTTGGAAGGTATTGCGATCACAGAGGTGCTTTCGTGTTTCCCTGCGTTTGTCTGGTGTTCGATCGTTGGTGTAAAAATGACCCGTGTATAGGTTTTTAGATCATCACAACAAGGAATAAAACACCTGCGATGACTGGTTGATGGACAAGGTAG
>CAYGVY010000098.1:0-2455 GCA_964353435.1 uncultured Thermoplasmatales archaeon
ATCTTGGTGGAATGAAAAATGGAAATCGCAGTGGTGGTAAACACTGCCTTTTTTTATTTTTTATTGAATAGCATAAAACATTCTGTTCTAAGGATATGTTTTTAAAGTTGTAAAAACAGGATTATAGAAATATTAGCATGAGAATGGTTATATAAAAAAATTTTGTTGTTTTCACATTTTTATTGTAATTTGTTAACAAATTATCATTCGTTAATTTAGAGGTTAAGATGATATTTTGTTACCAGTGTTGCGAATATTTTTCTTTCATAACATTTATAAGCTTTTACTTTATTCTATCATTCATATTTTATAAATATGGGGAGTTGGAAAGAAACATGGAAAAAATATATGATAAAATGGAGAAGAAGGAATATGAGACATAAGAAAAAAAGTAAAGTAGAGAGGCTGGTGACTTTCGCGATAGCGATATTCATGTCGCTGAGTGCTATAAGCATGATTAGTGTTACGGTGAGAGGTGAACCAGTTGTGGATGGAGTCATTAGTCCGGGTGAGTATTCTAGTGGACTGCATATTGTACTTGAAGGCCCATGGGATTCTCCGTCATCACCATATGATGGACCGTTAGATGGTTACCTCTATTGGGATACACAGTATCTCTGGATCGCTGTAAATGAACCTGTTCCAGAATGGGGAGGAGGAGGTAGTTTCATTGAATTTATGTGGGATGCTGGGATACATGGAACTATGCCTTATTATCATGCCTGGGTCTTGTTCAGCGACGGAAATTGGCAATCTGTAAGATGCGGTAAACCAACAGGTTGTTGGGGTTGGGCTGCAGATCCGTTTCCTGGGCATAGTTGGTGGGCGACAAATACTGCTACAGAATTTAAATTCGATTACACTGACTATGGAACACAGTATGGTGATACGATAAAGCTTATTGTTGATTCAGCAGATAGATCTGCTTCATCACTAACTTTTGGGAATTGTCAAATATGGCCTTATGTCTCACCATCAAATCCAGATTACTATCCTTGTGAGACTCCTTCATCCGTGGCTACTTGGGGGACTATCGTTCTAAGTGGAACTGGAAATCCCACAGCTGATGCTGGTGGCCCGTATAGTGGTCTGATTGGTGCGAGTATTCTTTTAGATGGTTCAGGCAGTTATGATCTAGATGGAACCATAGTCAGCTATGAATGGGATTTAGATCACGACGGATTCTACGACGATGCCACGGGGTCTACGACGACTCATAGTTGGTCGTCTGAGGGGACGTATACGATTTCGTTGAAGGTCACAGATGATGATGGAGCATTTGATACCGATGATACCACGGTGAATATTGGGGATCATGCTGTGGATGGAGTCATTACCCCAGGTGAATATGATGGTGGCATGGCTGTTGAGTTGGTTAAATTTCTATGGACTGTTGACGCTTATATAGTCTGGGATTGCCAATACATGTATGTGGCTGTAGACGAACCCGTTCCCACTTATATTGAATTTGCGTTTGATGCAGGTGCTGCACGCGATCGCTGGGATATTTTTGGTATGTTTCCAGGATCTCCCTTCTATCAATTTTGCTTGAAATCAGGAGGAGGCTGGAACACGGGGACTTCACCTGGTGCTTATTCTGCTGTTTCGAACACAGCAACCGAGTTCAAATTCGATTATACTGCTTTCGGCATAGTACGTGGTGATACCATAAAGATGTGTATTGAAAGAGGCAGTATTCCCAATGCGTTCTGGCCAGAGGGTGGAATAATATGGTCAGCCCCTGGTCGTCGCCCTGACCCATCGACATGGGGAGACGTAACACTAACTGGCAGTTGTCCACCATCAAATATTCCACCGGTTGCTGATGCCAATGGACCATACTCCGGTGGGATTCGTGAATCTATTCATCTTGATGGAACCGGAAGCTATGATCCTGATGGAACCATAGTCAGTTATGAATGGGATTTAGATCACGACGGATTCTACGACGATGCCACGGGCTCTACGCCGACTCATAGTTGGTGTACTGCTGGGACGTATCCGATTTCATTAAAGGTCACAGATGATGATGGAGCATTTGATACCGATGATACCACGGTGAATATTGGGGGTAGCCCACCAAATATTCCTCCAACAGCTGATTTCACCTACAGTCCTGCTTCACCAACAGACTTAGATCTCATACAATTCACTGATGCATCAACAGATAGTGATGGGACGATAGCCTCTTGGAGCTGGGATTTCGATGATGGAGACACATCAACCTTGCAGAATCCGACACATGATTATGCTGATGATGGAACGTACCATGTGACACTTACTGTTACAGATGATGATGGCGCAAGTGATTCTATAACCAAGGATGTAATTGTGAGTAATGTAGAACCCACTGCTGATTTCACCTACAGCCCCATATCACCAACAGACTTAGATCTCATCCAATTCACTGATGCATCAACAGATAGTGATGGGACGATAGCCTCTTGGAGCTGGG
>CAYGVY010000098.1:2555-5097 GCA_964353435.1 uncultured Thermoplasmatales archaeon
GAACGTACCATGTGACACTTACTGTTACAGATGATGATGGCGCAAGTGATTCTATCACCATAGTTATAGTTGTGAGTAACGTCGATCCTACAGCAGATGCCGATGGCCCCTATATCGGGACAACGGATTATGCTATTCAATTTAATGGTTCAGGAAGCTACGATCCAGATGGAGTTATTGTTTCGTATGAATGGGATTTCGGTGATGGTGATACAGGTCTGGGAGAAAAACCAACTCATATATATGATAAATATGGTGTCTATGATGTTACGCTCCTCGTTACAGACGATGACGGATCCACAGACGTAGATGAGACTCTCGCTGCTATCAATAAAGGAGCTCCACCGATAATGCAGCTTCTCTATCCTGCTGATGGCGATGTATTGAAGGGTACCGTAACTGTGAAATGGTATGCCCATGATTTCATGGATGGTGACACCCTCCCGTTATACATATACTTCAAAGATGTCGATGATACCCTTTTTTCAGCATTCACAGGTAACCCATATCCGAACACTGGCATGTGTCAATGGGTTACAACCACGCTCCCTGATGGAACATATAAACTCTTGATAGAAGCATTTGACAGTGAAGGAAACATGGGAGCAGACATTAGTACTTTCGAGATTAAGAATCATGAACAACCACCAACGAATGATCCACCAGCAAAACCCAATACACCATCGGGACAAAAAAATGGCAATGTCGGACAAGAATACTCATATACAACGAGTACAACTGATCCTGATGGAGACAAGGTGTACTATCTATGGGATTGGGGTGATGGTAACAACAGCGGATGGCTTGGACCCTACAATTCTGGTGACATTATAAGTGCGACTCACAAGTGGTCCGTCAAAGGACCATATAGCATCAAAGTAAAAGCAAAGGATATCTATGGGAAAGAAAGCGTTTGGTCAGACCCGTTGCCAATCACGATGCCGTTTTCATATCACATGACACTTCTTCAGCTCTTGCAGCGATTCTTCGAGCGATTCCCACACGCATTGCCGATACTGAGACAACTCTTGGGATATTAGAAAATCCCCTCTTCTATGATAATTCTGTCATGGAAGAGCTTCTTTCTCTTTTTTTTCTCATGACATAATTACGTCGTGTTGCACTTTTTTTACAGTATCTTTATCAATCACCTCTCATTTAATATTTATTGATGGTGAGGTCGTTTGACGACACTCTTCTATACGGGTACAGATCCACCCATCGAGGGGGTGGATTAGCCCACTATGGTGAGTCATTAGCTGCCCACTCTTTTTTACAGGGTACACAGCCCACGAGAAAGGAGGGCAGCCGACTCTCACCATCTCATACATGCATAAGCCTCAAATTAGCAAGTTGGAACATAGGGTTTCTTTGTCGTTAGCACCTTATAGATGATATCAACAAGAGTAGAGGCGACCGCTATCTTTGCGATCCCGGATTTTTTCTTCTGGTTCTTTTTCCGTCGGTAGTATCGTCCCAGTCTTGTGTTGGTTTTCCCGATGGTGTTTGCTGCTTGGACCAGCGCCCAGCGTAACAATGCTTTGCTCGTGGTCTTCGGGATTCTCCCAGAGGATGTGGTGTCACCAGATTCTTTGGAGAGGGGGATGACTCCTGCGTACCTGCGGAGTTTCCGGTTTGATAGGAATCGTTCGATCGGATGGACAAAAGCGATGACATAGCAGGGGAGTAAGACTCCAAATCCCGTGATGCTGCGCAGAAGATTGTATTCTAATTTCCAGTACGTTTTCGTATAGCCGATGATCTCCTGATCTGCCTGTTCGTTTGTCTTCTCCAGATAGACATAGTGATTGTATTCATAGCGGAGTTCCATGCTGGCTGTCCCAGTGCCCAGGTGTTGCATCAGTGCGTGTTTCCATTTCTTACTGAACGCTTTCACAGGCGGCATCACAACCCCGTTCCGATCCAGGAACGCCTGGATCCGGTTATTACAACGTACTTTCTCCTGCATGAGCGCATGGCGCATTTGCACCATGCTGCGAAGATGTTGAATCCTTTCCTCTGGGATGTAGGAACACGGGAGTGTTCCGAGTCGGAGCATCTCGGAGAGACGCTGGGCGTCTAATTTGTCGTTCTTGGCGATCAGCTGACGGAGCTGAATGGTATTGGCGACTTTGATGCGGTACCCTTTTTTCAGGAATGTTTGGTACAGGGTGTAGTAGCTGGTGCTTGCTTCCAGGGCGATCAGTGAGTACGCAAGATATGGTTTGAGTCGTGGTTCCAGTTCAGAATACAGGGTGGCTGTCTCAGCTTCGGTGAGGATATTTCCTAGCTTATCTCGTACGCAGTACGAGGTTCTTTCTTTATGGACATCCAGTCCGATAAAATATTTTATGTCTTTCATGTTGCATCTCCTTCATCTGGATATGCAACACGATGTAATCAAGAATTATCATGCCATCTTTTTTTCTTTTTTTAGAATAGGTACAATTCATTGTTGACTAACCACCAACGCCGTATAACAGATCCCTTCGTCCACGTCCTCCCTGTAATTGATTGCAACTCGCCTTTATTTTCACTCCAT
>CAYGVY010000099.1:0-5069 GCA_964353435.1 uncultured Thermoplasmatales archaeon
TCCTCTAAAACACCGAACGCATAGGGTGACCCAGAGCCACCAGCGGTATATTTATCAGGAATAGAACCACCAGCTGCATCCAATGAATACACATGTCCTCCTGCAGAATCCCACCCGCCAAGAATCAATTGGACATAATACGGGTAGAATTTTCGGGAATTCAGGATATTGGACATGAGTGTTGCAGCACTCTGCACTGACATTTCCGCATCTCGTTTTAGGCTGTATAATTTCGTCTCTGCACTCAGATATCGAGAAAGAACCTGCAGATCACCAACAAGTCCTGCGGTTGCAAGCGCGAGATGATTATCAATTTGATACAGTTTCTTTGTCGCCTTATGAGCTATGAGCGTACCCATGGTCGCCCTTCGCTCTGTTGCAATAACAACACCGTCTTTACATACCATACCAAGAATGGTGGTACCAGTTTTCTTTAAATCATCTGTCATAAATTACTCTCCAGTAAACACCAGAAAAACACTGGATAACGAATCTCACATCTTTTATATATACTTTGTGCAAAGGTGAAAAGAGGAGAAAAGCATGACGCCTTCTCCCTGAGATAGGATTAGATAATGGATAGTTGTTTCCCTAGTTTCTCGAATTTATCGAGGGCGAAGTCTAAATCCTTCTGTGTCAGACCCGCGTTCATCATTGTTCGAATCCGGGCTTTATCTCGCGCAACCATCGGGAAGACAATCGGCAGTGCGAACACACCTTCATCGAACAATTGGTTGCTTAACTCTTTTGCTTTTCCAGAGTCTCCAACAATAACCGGGGTGATTGGTGTTTCACTTTCACCAGTGTTGAATCCCAAGGATTTCAATTCATTCTTGAAGTACTTAGTGTTATCCCAGAGTCGTTTCACATGTTCAGGTTCTGTTTCTAACACATCAATAGCCGCAAGTTGAGCACCAGAAACAGCTGGTGGGTGCGAACCACTAAGCAGCCAGGTTCGTGATTTGTTATAAGCAAAGTTTATAAGGTCTTGGCTCCCTGCGATCAGGCCACCCACAACACCAAACGCTTTACTGAAAGTCCCCATCTCCACATCGATTTTCCCTTCGATATGGAAATGCGCACCAATTCCCCGACCATCAGGTCCAATGACTCCTTCGCCATGAGCATCATCCACGTAGGTCATTGCACCATATTCATTTGCAAGCTTCACAATTTTGTCCATCGGAGCGATATCTCCATCCATACTGAACACTCCATCGGTAATGATGAGGATACGACGGTATTTCTTATCAGCATCTTTCAACACCTTTTCGAGGTCGCTCATATCCCGGTGTTCATAGACTGCCCGTTCCGCTTTTGAAAGTCTGACACCATCAATAATACTGCCATGGTTCAATTTATCGCTGATAACGATATCTCCATCGCTAACAAGCTGAGGAATCAGACCAGCATTTGCAGCAAAACCTGTTTGATAAATGAGCGCAGATTCGGTTCTTTTGAATCGTGCGAGGCGTTTTTCTACTTCTGTGTGGATTTGAAGCGTTCCTGCAATCGCGCGAACAGAACCGGACCCCGCACCGTATTTCTTTGCAGCCTCGATTGATCCTTTAATGAGTCGGGGATGATTGCTGAGGTTCAGGTAGTTGTTCGAACACATCATGATGACCTCTTTGCCATTGACAATGGAATGAGGTTTTGATCCACTTTCAAGAACGCGGATATTCCATTCAATATGGTTCTTCACTAAATCATCATATTCGTCTTTCAAAAATTTATTTGCATTTCGTTTTGTAATTTGTGTCATCATGTTGCCTCCAATAGTGATAAACCCCAAGGGGGGTCAGTGAATTAGATTCCAATATTAAAAGCTGTTGGTTTGTAGCTTAACTACCCTGCTTAGCCGGTATCCAATAACTACCATGAGATACCCCTGCGTGGTAAAAAGACGATCCAGCTTTTTATCACCTGTGTCTACACGCAGGATAGGGGTATGCATAAGCTTAGAGGGTGTAGCAACGACGATGATGTTGTCGACTCCTATTTTATTGATGACAGCAGGGCTGAGTTGCAGGTTTCCACGACCAAGGATGAACCCTTGTGCTCCAATCGGACTGAGAAGAATTTTCGTCTTTGGATATTTTTTCAGCAGTGTCAGGATTTGTTTTTCGTTCACATCTTTTCCTACGAGCTGTTTTTGATAGATCGCATCGATACCAAGCAGTGTATGTTGAATGTTGAGTTTTTTTGCGATATAATCAATGGTTCCACCGGAACAAAACAGGAATAACCACCCAGGGTGTTTTTCCAGTTCATCGTTGATATGTTCAGCAAGCTCGTCTTTAACCTCGTCATCAGAAACCGATTCAAAACAAGCTTTTCCCACCTGTATATATGTCGGTTCGACGATCCCTTTTGCAACACCAAACAATCGAACCTTCCATTCTCCTCTGCGGTAGAGCTCTTCGTCAAGATCCATAATCTCAGCATCGCCGATCGTAAGTCGCTCATTGATAAATTCATGGAGCATTTTTGCCGCAGCAGTCGTATTGATTCCGAAGACACCGGAATGCATCTTTACTCCTGCAGGGATGCCAAGGAGCGGGATCTTTTTATCGACGATGGTGAAGATATCTCGTGTGGTCCCATCACCGCCACAGAAAACAAGCAAATCAATATGGTGTTCTAGAAGATTTTTGCATGCGTTTTTCGTGTCATCTGCCGAGGTCGTGTTCCCAGATGGTGAGTAGACGACCTGCTTATTTTTGATACCAACAACTTCTAATTCGTTATTCCCCATGTCTCCACCGCAGGTGATCCATTGAAGATCACGATGGTTTGCAGAAATTGCATAAAACTCACGGAGCATTTCTTCTGCTTTCTGTGGTGCAACAGGTTTTGCGCCTAACATAACAGCTTTGTTAAGAACACCATCTGTTCCTTTCAGTCCGACTCGACCACCCATCCCCGCTATGGGGTTGACAAGAAAACCAATTTGTACGGTCATCGCATCACTCAGGGATTGCTCTCAATATGAACCTTGTTTAAAAATTAATTGGTCATGGTACTATTACTTTTTCATTTTGGGATTTTCACACGATGCATTTAAATACTTTTGATGACAGAGTGGAATAGTGGTGAGGAAGGGCGACGTTCGGTGGGGTCTTGTCTTCCCGATCTGCGCTCTTGTCTTCCGGTGACGCTGGTGTTGCGTGGCTGCGTTGCGTCGGTTCGGCGCGTTGCTGCGTGCCTCGTTCCCCCTCCTTCCTTACCTGTTTTGGTTTGGTGATTATTTTTTTTGGCTTCGTTGCATTCGTGATCGTACGATATCAAGGTCGATGGTTCCTTTGGAATATGCCTCAATAAATGTTCTCGTATCAATGCTATACAGACTCGTAGCGCACATGAGATGATATTCATTACAGGCAGCGCTTTTCACTTCATTGATGACTTCCTTGGTGATGGCTGAGGTGAAATGAAAGTCTTCTGAAAGGAAGAGATCAACGCCGTTCTTTAGGGCAGACACAAGGATATTACAATCATTTATCACATGATTTCCAGGGACCCCATGATCCTCCATTGAGCGGATACATGCTTGACCTAGAGCATCAGAAAGCAGCCGATTTTTAAAATCAATCACGGTTGCATGTGCGTGGGTCCAGCGTTTTATTGCTTTTTTATAGGTCGATTCGGAGATACGTCCCCAGATTTTCAATTGCTCAAGCTCCGAAGCAACAGTAGCGGTGACAAAACATGCAATATGGTTACGGGCTAATACATCAATGACTCTATCAACGAATGAATCATCTTTAAGTAAGAACGATGTATCGAAGGAGACACTTCGAATCTGAAGTTGTTCGACCATTTTTTCCGCTCCACGTTTTCATAATATGTACCCATTAGTCTTTTCTATTCATCGAGGGAAAAGATCAAGCGGACCTATGGGGATTTGAACCCCAGTATCCGGCTCCGAAGGCCGGAAGGATATCCAGGCTACCTCATAGGCCCACAACGCAGAAGGGAATTGTACAACTACTATAAAACTTAGAGTGGTCTTGTTACATTTTGTTTGTTTTTTTCAGTTGTTCGAACTGGTATTTTGTCACGAAATTTTTATATAGTGCAATGGTCACAATATAACATGTTAACGAGTATCAATAGAAGAAAAATTGGAGAAAGTCCATGAGGAAAAATATTCTGATTGTCGACGATGACCTCGATGTTCGTACCTCTGTAAAAAACATTTTTGAACACGAAGGACACGAAGTCTGGAGCGTTGAAAACGGGGTCGAATGTGTCGAACTCCTTGAAAAAGGATTCACCGGGATTCTTCTTATTGATCTCATGATGCCACAGATGGACGGATGGGCAACTATCAAAGAAATAGTAAAAAGAGGGCTTCAAAAAAACGTTAATATCATCGTCATCACGGCGATCGGCACCTATCGCCATCACAAGATGAAAGGACTCGAACCTTACGTCCATGATTATATCGCAAAACCATTTGATATAACAGAGCTTATTGAAAACATTAAAAAAATAAATTAAAAAAAAATGAAAAGAGAAGCTACTCGTGTAGCTTTCTATTTGTTTTTACCGCACAAAGTCGATGTTTCCGACCTTGGGGTTTGTCATGACTCTTCGTGCCGGGATCATGGGCGCGGTCGGATTTGTGCGCCGCTCAGGTCGAGAACTCAGCAGATTCGGTGATTGTACACCAGTCATGATTGCCATCACTCTGCATTTCCCTTCAAAAGCTGGATCCACACGTGCTCCAAGGATAACATTGGAGTAACAATCCATATCCTCGGTGAGTGCCTTGGCGACATCTTGGACGTATTTCAAGCTCATGTTCGGGCCGCCGGTAATGTGAACCAGTGCGCTGTGTGCACCGTGGTAATCAACATTGAGGAGCGGGTGATTCAACGCTTCTTTCACAATGGTGTCGACTCCTGCATCCTCATCTGCTTCTCCCCAGAGCATAACGGAGAGACCACCAGAATCCATGACAGCTTTCATATCTGCAAAGTCCAGGTTGATTAACGAGGGAACCGATATTGTCTCAGAAATTCCCTTCACCGTTTCTGCAACCAATTGGTCCATCACGGAGA
>CAYGVY010000100.1:0-5067 GCA_964353435.1 uncultured Thermoplasmatales archaeon
ACCCCTACTAAGGATAAAATTTTTTAAATTCGCATCACCACGAAGACGAAAACCATCCTCTGATTTAAAAAAAGAATGAAAATTCACAAACCAGTCAGCAAGGAGATGGACAACCTTTTGTTTCTCCTCAAGAACCGTCCGGGAGTCGTTTACGATATCGCAGACGTTTTCCCCCATGATGTAACTCATTACCAGAACATTATTCTCTGCATCCTTTTCTAGGGGGGACGGCATGGTAAGATCTGAAAAACCTTTCTTCAAAACACTATATTCAATGTCCATGTTTTGCTTCAACCCAGGAACGAACCATTTCAGAATCCGAGGTTGACCATTATAAACAACGTAACCAACCGTGTTTTTTTTACTCTCAAAACGCTTCTGGAGTAACACGTTTTTGTATTTTTCGACATTCTCAATAAGTTCTTTGATATCTCTCATCGTCTATACGACAGAATAGTAATGAACGAGAAATAGATTCCTATGAAGCGATCAATTTTTTATCTGCGAGTTCATTTCTTGGTTTATTCCGTGATTATTTTTATGGAGGTAACCTTGTACAACCAGAGATACCCTGCCGTAATTGAACCTTGTTCGTCAAGGAACACTATCTTCAGTTTTCCATCTTTGGATTCATTAAAGGATTTTCCTTCATATTGATAGGCAAGAACCATGGTGACGCCACCCTTCCGTATTGGATTGGGATCTGACGCATTGTCAGGGTTATAGATATCAACATTTCCGAGGATGGTAGAATAATTAATAGATAAATTTTTCCCATCCTCTGAGTAGACTTTGAGACTATAGGAGAGTGGTGTTGGGTGGAACGTGCTTACCAGTGTTGTGATATTGACTCCTGTGTAATTTCCCATTCCTTTGATAAACCCTGATTGGGACCGGTATCCTCCTTTTGCGGTATATGTTTCTAACTGTGCAAGATCAGCGATGGTGTAATTTGTTTGCTTATCATCAAAGACAAGGGTGAAGATTGGAGGGGTTGTTTTATGAGCACTATTGTCCTCTGATGAAGAATCTGTTTGTTTTGGCAGATTGACATACACAAGGACAGCAACTGAAAGGATGATTGCCATTACAACCGCTACGCTCAGAATTTTATTTGTTTTCGTTATCATATGAGACCGTGAAGAAGATACCTTTTTTAAACATTTTCTAACAAGTCAGTCACCTTGATAGTTCGTGCAGTAAGATAAATACCCACTAGGATGATTCCACCACCAACAACGGTATATAAGGATGGTTCTTGATGAATCCAGGGAATCACATACGCAAGCAGTGACGACCCAATTGGTTCTCCCAAGAGGGCAACGGACATGACTGATGCGCGGATGTAGCCAAGAGACCAGTTATAGAGGGTATGGCCAAAGATTCCGGAGACCAAAGCCATGAGGAGAATAATCTCGTAATCGGTGATAGTGAGGTTATACACTGGGGCACTGAGTGCGAGACAAATGAAAAACAAGGTGATGGTGCCAACCGCGTAGACTACGAAGGCGTAAGACACTGTCGATACGGTTTTCCTGAGTTTTCGTCCGCCTAATATGTACAACCCAGCAGCAATCCCTCCAAGTAAGGCAAGGATGTTTCCTTCTATTGTGTCTAAACCAAAAGCAGCAAATCCGTAATTTCCAATGACCAGTAATCCAACACCGGCCAAGGAGATAGCTATCCCAAGCGCATTCACCCAGGAGAGTTTTTCTTTAAGAAAATAGAACGAGACAGGTGCGACAAGAACAGGATGGGCGGTCACAAGAATCACGGAGCTTGCCACTGATGTCATTTTCAGTGATGTGATCCAGAGCGAAAAGTGTGTTGCAAGAATAACCCCGATCACTATCATGATTAGAATGGTTGCCCGAGGAAGTGTGCGAAGTTCTTCTCTTGTTTTTTTTCGGATCAAAATGAAGGGAAAAATAAGAAGTGTCGTAAACAATAGTCGATAGAAGGCGATGCTTAACGGGGGGGCTTGACATGAGAGAATAAAGATTGATGCAAAGGAGACCGCGATAATGGAAATAATAAGACCTAGATACTGTTTTTGCATTTCAATCGGTAATCGAATGCCGTGCTATTTGTTTTTCTCTATTCTTTTATTGATTGCGCGAATGGTTTACGATAGTTCAGGAGAAGTACCATAGAAAAGATGAGGGAGAGTGTTCCTAGCAATGCAAACGGAATCCAGATGCCAAAAAGATCGGAAAGCACACCACCCAAGAAAAGAATAATGGCTCCCCCGCCTGTCTGAAATGTGAATGTCAATCCAAACGTCCAGCCTTCAACAGATTCATGCGTAACCTCTGATACAAAGGAGAATAATGCGGGGTAGGTGAGAAATACTGTGACCCCCAGGAGGATCATGATACCAAGCAGAATAATGATGTGGGTGAAGACTGCGAGGAACAGACTCAAGATTCCGATTGTTACATATGACATGACAAGGAGTTTTTTCCGATTAATATAGGACCGTATCTTCCCATAGGCTAATGAAGTGATGCTGCCAACCCCTGCCCAAAGGGCAACGAGGAAACCTATCACCGGGAGGGATAATGATGTTCGTTCGTTCAGGAGCAAGGGAAGGTAGGTTATGATAACACCCCAAGACGCACCGCTGATCATAAATGCTGGTACAAGGAGCTTAATTCTTTTCATCCGATGGAACGCATCCGCTACCATTTCCTTGAATGAGTATTTTTTTGTTACTTTAGGAACAATGACAAATTCCTTATTCAACTGACGACTGAGAGCAAGACTTACCAACAATCCAAGAATACAGATACAAGCCCAGATATAAAAGGGTACAGTCCAATGGGTAAGTTGCGTAATAGAAAGGGTTGTGAGAATCGCGATAAATGCCCCAAGATCCGCAGAGCCGCTTTGAATACCCATCGCCCAATCTAACTTGCCTTTTTTATAGGTTCGTGAAATCCACCCAATCCCTATCGGATGGAAAAATGAGGTCGCAAACCTCAAAAAAAAGATAAGAAGAATCAGGGTGATGAATCCGTTACTGAGGGTCATCAGCACAAGCGAAAGACTTGTCATGAGCAATCCCGTGAGAAGGAAGGTATTGACGTTTTTCCCATCAGCCATTCTCCCAAGAACAAGTTGTGCGACGAGGTTGATAAACAGTCCTCCACCGGTGATGATGCCGACTTGTGTATAACTTAGATTGAATAGTTCCTTAAAAATAGGAAAAAGAATAGAGATTACGGACACAGATCCATCGTTTATTGCATGGATGATACTCACTGATAACAAAATCCTACCCTGTTGTTTCATGGTTTTGGGAGGTGATAAAGACTCATCGGTTATATTATTTACCCACGAGAGTGAAGGGTAAAACATAAACCCTCATAGGGATTATCCTTTTGTATGTCCACCTCTACGGTTTTTGGAATATATGGGAATTCAGATTCAGGCAAAACTACATTAATCGTGAAACTCGTTAACCATCTCGTCAAAGAAGGATATCGGATCGCAACCATAAAACAAACAAAAAAAGCGATCTCGATGGATACAAAAAGAAAAGATACATGGCGGCATCATGGTGCTGGAGCAGAACTCGTCGTGTTCTCCTCCATCTGTGAGACAGATTTTCTGCTGAACAAATCGATGAGTACCTCTGAAATCATCCGAAGAATCACTGATTTTGGATGCTATGATATCATACTGATAGAAGGAGCTGATGACCCATGCATACCAAAGATTCAGATGGGGGTAGGAAAAAAACGGGAAAATACCATCGCTTCTTATGAGGATAATTTTAATGAAACATTAAAAATCATCAAAAGGGAACTAAAAATGAAACCATCGTTACAACGCCTTTGCATTGCTGTGAATGGCAGAAATATTCCGTTGACTGATTTTCCTGAACAGATAATAACAAACACGATTGTTGGAATGCTTGGTTCTCTTAAAAACATACAGAAAATCAAAGAATTTTCTATTCAGTGGAAATGATAAAAGAAAAAAGGAGCGAGCCTGTCGCACTTTTCCATTTTATATTGAACCTGTGACGTTGACGATTAATAACAGCAGAATAATCACAGAAATAATGCATATACTGACGATGTCTTCTACTTTATCTTTTTTATTGCGCACGTTGCATCCCGTCCCGTTCATTCGTATAAATTTATAGCTTTTAAATCTTTACAATTTTTCAAAAAAATCATCATATTGTTTGCTTGCGAATAGAGATACCAGAGGAGCCGTATCGTATCTATATATTTACATGCATATGCAGCTGCCAAAAAATCATATAAACCATGTTTTTGTAATTTTTTATCATTCCAAAAAACAGAACAAAAAAGAAATGATGTATTATCTTATTTTTTTTTGTAAGGACCTATAGCAATCTGGTTAAATCTTTATACCAATCGTCCATTTCTTTTTTTTATGATACAGAGAACACCTTCTCTTACTGTCGATGGTATTCTTCTCGAGAATCATTCGGTCCTTCTTGTGCGGCGAAAACACGGGCCGTTTCAAGGAACCTGGGCGCTTCCTGGTGGTTTTGTGGAGTACGGTGAGAAAACCGAGGATGCAGTAGTGCGTGAGGTCTTTGAAGAAACTGGACTGAAAACAATAATTCGCTCGCTGATTGGTGTCTACTCTGATCCACACCGTGATCCACGCGGTCATACGGTCACTGTTGCGTATCTGATAAATCGTGTTGGCGGAGATCTGAACGCTGGTGATGATGCAAGCAGTGTAAAGTTTTTCAAGGTGAACGAGTTACCGGAATTAGCATTTGATCATGCAGTGATCGTGAAGGATGCATTCCAGAGGGCGAGCAATGGAGTTTTGTCCAAAATGTAAAGTATTGATGTTTCCGAAAGGAGATGTTCTTGTCTGTAATACCTGTGGAGCCGAAAAGAAGAAAAGTGGGAGTTCTGTTGTTGTTGAAAAACAAAAACGGAAAGAAACGGTTTTCCTGGAAAAGAAGATTGATATTCTTCCAAAAACACGGATTGAGTGCCCAAAATGTGGGAATAATGAGGCGTTTTGGATTCTTCGACAGACGCGGGCGAGTGATGAGCCGGAAACGAGGAT
>CAYGVY010000101.1:0-5039 GCA_964353435.1 uncultured Thermoplasmatales archaeon
TTTATTTGATTTTTTCCCAATTTTATCCCAAATCTCTGTAAAATGTTGTTTATTTACTTCAAATGTTTCGGTCGGAAAATAGGTTTTACCATACCCTCCACCAACCGACGTAAGAATACCATTTTCTTCTAAAACTTTGAGATGATAACGGATTGTTTTGTATTCGATTTCAAGATTCTTAGAAAGTTCATTTGCATTTTGCGGTTTGTTACACAGCTCTTGGATGATTCTCCCACGGTTGAATCCACCAAGGGAGTTGGCGATAAGCCAATACAGTACATTTTTTAGAGAATCCATCACACAAACCTTTGAAACAGAATTCAGGACCTCATTTAATAGGTTTATTAAAAAAATTTGGGAACAATTTGGGAAGAAATAGGCATCAAATTGTAAAAAATGAATATATACGAACGTGAGGATAAACCATCTTGTAAAAAAAATGGAGACAAAAAAATGAACACAAGAAAAAAACTCATCGCAGGACTCATGGCTGCAATGGTCATCGGAACCATTGGAGCAGTGTTTGCCACCGCACAAACCGACGGGACAACCCCAGATATCACCACGCAGAAAATGTTCAACACCCAAGACCAAAATAGAACTAGGTTTTTTGACGGTAATATTGCCCAAGGAATGGGTATGTTCGGATGTTTCGATTATAACTTAACAACAGACCAGCAAAAAGAATTACAACAGCTCATGACAACCCTTAGAGACCAAAATGCGACTCCTCAAGAAATGCAGTCAGCAATTCAACAGAAACTTGAGGAATTCGGCGTGTTCGACACACAACTCGACAACCAGATCGCGCAAATCGAGCAACGACTCACCATCTTGAACAGAGAAAAAGAACTCAGAAACCAAGGATACAACTGGACTGAAGTACGGAACATGATACAGAACGAATTTGATCTGCAAAATTCGACGAATGGCGACCTTGGTATGATGCAAGGACAGGGATTTAGACGAGGACCAGGTAGAGGACCAAACGGAAGACGAGATTTTATTCCTGATAAAACAATAGATCAATAAAAAGAACCAGCATCGCTGCCCGAAAAAATTACGGAGGAGGACGGCCAATCCTCCTCACTCTCCTCTTTTAGGAACGCGACAGCATGACAGAAAAAAATGAAAATAATTGAGGTTGAAAAGATACGAGATATACTCGTCATGAAACTTTTTTCAAATAACAACAGCAAACATGGGTTGTGCCTAACTTTTTTTTTCATCCCCCTATCATCGTGGCACAACTCAACATTTTATCAAATTTTGGGAGGAAATTGGGAAAAAATTGGGAGGAAATTGGGAGGAAAAAATATAAACAAAAACAGTGTAATTTATCCTTACACGAAATAGATGGAGGTAGTTATAATGAATGAGAGCTTGGAAATGAAAAAGAAACGAGGAAATAAAAACATCATCATCTTTGTTACCTTATGCATTGTTGCGATGTTCACCGCTGGTTATTTTATCGGCGGATCGCTTAGTTCTATGGCGACAACATCAAAAACTGATACACTACAACAACAAGCAGGTACCATTCAAGATGATAATACACAAGAGGAAATTCACAATATAACGTATTTTTATAATACGACGTCTCTTGCCCAATTATATAAAGATAACAAGGACTCCGTCGTTGTTATTACAGGATATGTCTTACAATACTCATTTTTCGGTAGGCAATATTCCGAAGTCCAAGGCTCCGGTTTTGTCTACGAGTATAAAGACGACATGGTCGTGATAACCAATAAACACGTAGTCAATGAGGCAGAAAATATCACGGTTACCTTCTCAAACGGAGATGGATATCCTGCGACCGTCATTGGTTCTGATGCTTATTCAGATTTAGCAGTTCTATCGGTAAAAGCACCCCTCAAGGAGTTTCAACCTCTTGAAATCGCCAGTTCCTCAACCTTACAAGTGGGTGATCCTGTTGTCGCTATCGGCAGTCCCTTTGGATTAGGTGGAACGATGACCACCGGAATTGTGAGTCAACTCGGGAGAACAATACAAGATTCTGTCGCAGGAAATTTTCCTATCGCAAACATC
The DNA here is from genome assembly GCA_964353435.1 of uncultured Thermoplasmatales archaeon. Classification (GTDB taxonomy): domain Archaea; phylum Thermoplasmatota; class E2; order DHVEG-1; family DHVEG-1; genus SM1-50. The sequence continues at coordinate 2,053 of CAYGVY010000101.1, forward strand.
ATTCAGACAAGTGCGGCAATTAACCCAGGGAATTCTGGGGGACCTCTCTTGAATTACGAAGGAGAAGTAATAGGGATTACCACAGCGATTATACAGAATTCAAACGGACTTGGTTTTGCTGTCCCGTCAAATACGATACTACGGGAAATAGAATCACTTATCACGACAGGATCCTATGATCAGCACCCCTGGGTAGGGATATCAGGAACTGACATGACCTATGCAATCACGCAGTCCTTGGGAGTAAATGTGACCTACGGGTGGCTTATCACGCTAATTACAGACAGTGGAGCAGCTGCCCAGGCGGGGTTACAAGGTGGAAACCAGCAGGTGAGAGTCAACGATGAATGGGTAATGACCGGTGGTGATATCATCATCGCTGTTGATGGAACACGGATCATTAATGGTGATTCATTCATGTCCTATCTCGAAGAACACACAACGCCACATCAAACCATCAGCGTCACTATTGTGCGAAACCATCAGCTCCTTGACATTCCGGTTGTACTGAAACAACGACCAGTTGCGAGTTAATCAACACATGAGTTGTGCCAAACTTCCCTGTTTTCTCTCCTCCTCTTTGTGTTATCATCTTGGCACAACTCCTTTCTCTTTCATACTAAACTGTGTATCTCTTAATTCTTTGTGAAATCAAGAGATGAGGGAAGGAATGGAACCGTATGCGTAAAAAAAGAATAATACGAAACAGCACACCCTTGAATACCTATCATTCGAACTCCAATGCTGTGAATGCAAAGTCAGCAACCTTAAGCAGAGAATTTATTGACACATTCACGAAAATTATTTTTTGTGAAAAGTAGTCGATTTTTTTTTAATTGGGAATGAATTGGGAAAAATAGAATTTCATTTGGGATAAATATCTATTACTAAATTCCTGGTGAGAATCAACACGTATCGCCTAATACAAAATGGGAGATAAAAACAATAAAAAAAATTCCCTATATTTTAATCAACATTCCATCAATATTCGGGTATAATTTGGGAAAAAATTATATTAAGGGGCTTTATCTATTATTATTCAAATAGGGGGAGTAAAATATGAAAATAAATACCAAAGAAAAAATAAATCTCGCAATTGTATTAATTCTGGTTGGAACTATTTTTCTTCCAATACAAAGCACACCTTTACAAGCTGGCATCTTGCAGAATCCTTCGAAGACAGGAACAGACACGCAATACTGGGCTCTGTTAGTTGGCGTTGGTAAGTACGCGGAAAATCCAGAACAAAATCGACCAGATATGATCCTGGAAGCGAACGATTTCAAAGACCTTCTCCTGCAGTCTCCTTGGTGGTCTGAAGACCACATCAAGATCCTTACTGCGGAGAACGCCACGAGAAGCAACATCCTGGCTGGGTTCCGATGGCTCATCAAGCAAGCCAGTGCTGATGATGTCGTGGTCGTGTACTTATCAACACATGGAAATTATCTCCCCTTTGACATTCCACCCAGAGACGAAGCGGATAACGCTGACGAAATACTTGCCACCTACTGGGGATTTGCCTATAACAACACATTCATTAATGATGACACGATTAACATTCTGTTGAACCAGCTGAAAAGCAACAACGTCTGTCTTATTGTCGATAGTTGTTATGCTGGTGGACTTAACGACCATTGGAAACTTCTGAAGAGTTCCCCTGAGCAACACCGTGTTATTATTATGGGATCATGTGAGGACGAGTTATCATACTCCGGTGGCTTTGCCCCCTATGTCATCGACGGTTTACGAGGATATGGGGACAGCAACGGGGATGGTGTTGTCACCGCTGAAGAGATATTCATCTATGCCCAGCCGCGCAGTTTCCAGCAACAACATCCTACTATTTATGATGGGTATCCTGGAGAACTACCCTTAACTACGAACACGCTCCATAAATCATCGTCATCCTCTGCGCTGTCTCAACGGCAGGATAGTACACCGATTCTACCTCCGAACAGCATCGGGATCTCAGCGGAGACATCAGTAATCTGCGGTTATGTTACCAGTTCCGGCCAGCCTATTAATGACGCCCTGATCACGGTCTCAGGTCGAATCAATTACCAAGAGACCTACACTAACTCCACAACGACAGATCCCACAGGATTCTACTTCATGCATGTCCCTGCGATGCGTATCCGTATTGCTGTCTCTGCGCAGGGGTATTGTGATAAATCTAACAATCAGTTACAAGTCATTGAAAACCACACCTATTGGGCGAACCTCTCACTTGTTCCTAAACCGCTAGAGACTGCGGTTATCTGTGGGTACATCTCCTCGGAGCAAAATGGTACCCCTCTCGCTGCAAATGTGTCTCTCCAATGGCAAGGAAGTCAGGTAGACACATATCGGAATATAACGGTCACGGATGAAAACGGATTCTATCAGATGAATGTGGCTCCCGGGCAGGTCGACCTCGACATCTCTAAGGATGGGTATTATAGTGATTCCCGTGATGAACTCAACATTACTGACTCTCAGACGCTCTGGGTAAATGTTACTTTATATCCCTTCCCTCTTGAGACATCCACCGTCTGCGGCTACCTCACAGATAGTACAACAGGATCGCCTCTTATGGGCGTCCGCATAGACGCCACTTGGGTCAACTTCTCCATTGGTCATGAGTACACTCGGGAGGCGCAGACAAATGCCTCAGGGTTCTTCAGCATGCCAATCGCACCGGGAGAACTATACATCGACCTCCATAGATATGAATACAATTATTACGATCCATACCGACATGATGCTCCCCCGGGAAAACCCCTCTGGATGAACATCTCACTGCAGCAGTATAGTAGTATCAGTGTCGATATCACAAAACCACTGCGAGCGCTATACCAGAACAATCAACGCATTATCCCCTGGTCATCCACCTTGATTATTGGTCCGATTGGGATCGAGGCGACCAGTGCAGATTTCTTCCATGGACCGGGAGGGCAATGGCAGGTACAAAAAGTCGAATTCTACATCGATGGTGCTTTAAAGGC
>CAYGVY010000102.1:0-4845 GCA_964353435.1 uncultured Thermoplasmatales archaeon
GAGCGGGTATCGCGAGGAATGAAACTGAAACGACCGCTGGTACCGCTGGTAAACATAATGCTGGTGCCTTTTTTGTTGAACTCCTCGATAATTTCATCATGGGAAGGGTTATCAGTTTTAAAGACTGGCTTTGGAAGTGAGCCTGTAAAAATTGTTTTTAACCAGTTCAAAAACCCTTTTCCTTCCGGGTAATCCTTAAAAAAAGCATCAGGAAGTAATGGTATTTTCCTCAAATCTTTTTCTGATTTAACTGCATCGGGGGTTACACCGTTTACCTCACAGACTCGATGATACAGGAAGTTGTTTTCATAGTGGTGTTTGAAGGTATGTTGGATAGCAGGAAACACTAACTCGTACGCCTTTTTGTAATCAATAAAAAAAGTTTTCGAGCCATGCAACGCTGTATCGACAGGCGTCCACTCCTCCTTTGGTGGTATAAATTTTTCTAATCTTTGCGTGTAATCACGGTTTCCGAGTGTCGGAGTCATTTTCTCACAATGTTAGTCCCTAATATTCAGTTTCGATCTTTTTTATACACATATTAAAAGTATCAATTGGTTTTGTGATGGTAAAAGCCTTAATTTTATTCCCGGTCATCTTCACCCGATTCTTCAGTAGCGCCATGGCTGAGCTCATCTGTCCGCTGCTGATTTGGATGAACGTGGTGTAATCCCCGGTGATGGTGAACTCAGCGTTTTTCTGCTTTATGGATTCGTCTGAGCCTGTCAACAGCTCTTCTAATTTCCCATCGGTAAATTTGATGTAGAAATACACTGTTTTTTGGTCTGGTGGGACATTTTGAACGACATTTAACAAAGATGCGTTCATATTTTTCAAATCTTTTGTCCTGTCAAGGTCTTCTAAGACCTTTTTCTTGGCTTGTGCAGCCCATTCTTTTGAGAGATATTTTACCATGTGTCTTCACCTCCAAAGAGAGTTTCTATTAGTTCTTCGAAATGCCCGAGATCCTCTTCTGATAGTCCCTTTGGGACCGGATAGAGGATATGCTCTTTCCTATGGAGTCCTTTACTGCATATAAACTCGAGCGGAGTGACTCCTTTAATCGCGAATTGTCTTCTCCAGGATTCGACGATAGCTTTGTTCAGTCTTTTACGCGCATCTGGGTCGGCATGGTCGTAGTAGTAATCATATTCCAGATGCGCTAATTTTCCCCGTTCGAGGTAGCTGAGGAACCCGAAGGCTCCTTCGATATGGTATTTCTCAGCAGGTTTTTCCAATGCATCGACCACTTTTAAGATAGTTTCCTTGTCCCCTGGCATGTACCCTCCGCGATACATCCACATATGTTTTCTTTCCATACGACAGGGAAGAATGCGGAAGGAATGAAGCCAGACCGGATCGGTTAATTCCGGTTTTGAGTAAAGCTTTTCGAAGAAATCCCGTAAATCCTCGTCAAAGACCTTCACGAGTTCATGTGGAGAGGCGGCAAGACCTTTCTCGAAATGCTTCCGCATCGGTCCACCAAAGACAGCTTTTAGCGGGTTCTCCTCTTCTGCAATCATTTTTAGCAGGCTACTCTCTTTCATGGATGCAAGCTTCGATGAGCCAAGGATCAAACTTTTTATCATAGAGTGACCAAATGTGACCTCTGCAAGCTCTTCGATAATTTTCTTGTGATATTTATCGCAGATGACATCAACAATGTAGTTGAGTTTCAGATATTTTTCTGCGATGTAGTTGAAATCTTCTGCAATTTCATGCGTGGGAGAAAAAAACTCTGTGAGATATTTCCTTGAGATGACTGCTAAAGAAATACCGATATTTCTCTTTGCCAGATTATGAGCCATATCTAGGGCATCTGAAAGATTGGTAAACGGGATGAAGATTGCTTCTTCATCGTCAAGAATCTGATGGAGTTTTAACGTCAGTTGCGTGACAATCACCGATGGAATAAGAGACAGACTTAAGAGACCTTGTTCAGAGGCGTACGGGTTTGGTATGTCCTTATCACTCAGATGCATTATTGTTCCCGTTGAGTCGATGAATTCCGCATCGATGAAGTTGTCTGTTCCCCATCCGTAGGTATTGCTCCATGTGGTAACGATACCGAGGTTCTGGGCGTTCGCACAGACATGGGATTCAGCTTCTGCGACATTTGCACGTAACTTATGAGCGTGCGCTGCTTTTTGCAGCTCAAAAGAGGTAACTCCTGGTCCGATGGTTGCAGTGAAGGATTCAGGATCAACATGCATATCTTTCATCCTCCACAGGTCAATAATAATCCCCTGTTCTATAGAACACGATTCAGCGAGGATGGTTTGCAAAGCCACTCCAAAGAAAGTACCATTCCCTCGTGGGAGGTATGGGATTTTATGTTTGTTGGCAAGCTTTACAATTGCAACTATTTCCTCTGTTGATCTTGGCATTACAATATAGAAATTGCCCGAGGATTTTTGCTTGATAATTGATCGAAGATAAGAGGCAATAATGATCGGATCATTTGTTGCCCAGTCGTTCCCCACGATTGAGCGGAGGTCTTTTACAATCTCGTCTTCTGGAATGTGCTTGAATGTATTTGGCTTTAAGGTCTTAACGTAGTCTTTCAATGCTTGTTGGGCTTGCGTTGGCCGTCGTTGTGTGATAAAATAACATTGCCGATCGCAGATCCCGCAGAGATTACAAGAATTTACAATGTCGATAAGTGTTTCCGTTGGTTCGACTTCGTTTTCTGCCAATGCTCTCGCAAGCTCCATTCGTCCCTCGGGCCAATATGCGACAAACCCGTGTTTTTTACCGGCCGGGCACACACCAGTCCCAAGAAAATCTACCTTACACATCCCACAATGAGGTTCTTTTTTCGTTGTTTCTAGTACATCAGATAGCTTCATATTCTCCCCCGAGAATGATTTTCAATCAAGGCTGAAAGCCTCGTCCCTCTTAAATGTTTTCCATGATTTTTATTACAAATCACTTTTTTCACAAAGATTTCATTGTTTTTAAAGTTGACAAAAGAAGTATTCACTTTTTTTTAATTGCATAAAAAATTTATTGAACACCATGCGATATCGTCCTGAGTTATTGAAATCTTCGAAAAGGCGAGGGTTATGAAACGAAAAATGCTTTGTATTGGATCGGTTGTTGTGATGGTTCTTGCGGGAGCCATGTTTTCTGGGTGTGTGCAGGAACAAAAACCAGCTGGAAAAACTTCTGATGAGTTGGCTGTTAATATCGTTTCGCTTCTGAAGGATAAAAACTATACCGGTGTCTATAGTTTTTTCAACAGCTCAATTACTACACAAATTACTGTTGAACAGTTTCAAAATATCTGGGAGCAGCAAATTATTATTCCTAATGGGAATTTGACAAAAATTGTAAAGACTAGCTTAACGATTGAATCCGGGTATTCGATAGTCTATGTAACCTGTAATTTCACAAAACAAAATGTTCTTGATGTTAAAATAATTTTTAATGCTCAGAATAAAGTCATTAGTTTAACGGTTAATCCTCCACAGACGGGATATCAGTATGCACCTCCGTCTTATGTAAATCTGAGTGCGTTTACTGAGATGAATATATCTGTTGGTTCTGGGCAATGGAAACTACCTGGGACATTATCGATTCCGAAAGGAGCAGGTCCGTTTCCTGCTGTTGTTCTTGTACATGGCTCTGGTCCGAATGATCGGGATGAAAGTGTTGGTCCGAATAAACCATTTAAGGATGTTGCCGGGGGTCTCGCTTCAAAGGGTATTGTAGTATTGCGATATGAGAAACGGACAAGGCAATATCCTCAGGAGTCTGCAGCAATTCAAAATTTCACGGTGCAGGATGAAACCATTGCAGATGCATTAGCTGCGGTGAATGTGTTGGATGCATCATCTGCTGTGAATCATTCAAGGATCTTTGTTCTTGGGCATAGTCTCGGTGGAATGTTAGCTCCGCGTATTGGAGTACAGGATCATCGAATCGCCGGGATAATCATCTTGGCTGGGCCGACCCGTCATCTTGAGGACCTTATATTAGAACAGTCACGGTATCTTGCGAATATAAGTGGAATAAATCAATCTGAACAGATTGCATCGCTTGAGAAACTTGTGATGAAAGTGAAGATGTTGAATATCAGCCTGGGTGAAGATGTCCTTGGCGCCCCGAAAGCATATTGGGCGGATCTCGCAACATATGATTCAGTAGTAACAGCACAGTCGTTGCATATTCCTCTGTTGATCTTGCAGGGGAAGCGAGATTATCAAGTCACAATGACAGATTTTGCTCGATGGAATGAAACTTTTTTTGGGAACGCGTCTGTGACATTAAAAACCTATACAACGTTGAACCATTTATTTATTACTGGAACCGGTGCGTCGACAAATATTGAATATTCGATTGAGGGGCATGTCGCTGAAGAGGTTGTTGCAGATATTGCGGTATGGATAAAGAATCGGTAATACACTAAAGTCTTCCTCATTCTTTTTCTTTTTTCCGGTAGGGTGATAAGGATGATATTTGTTTATGAATCCAGATATTTAGAGGACACGTTTGCATGGCCATGGAAATAAAAGATGACTCATCTGAGATTTATACTGCAGTAAGTTTATTGTTAGCGGAAAAACGTACATCGCTTTCTGTTCTTCGTACAGCTATTGCACTTTTTACCGTCCCGACCTCTGTGTTTACGATTCTTGTAGCAACCTCGCGATATTATGATCTGAATTCCTCTTTGTATTTCGCGGTTCCGTTGTTTCTGCTGTGCTCCTTTCTCATTTTCTTTGGTCTGTATCTTGTTATTCGATCGTTACGACGCCTTCATGATATTGATTGTAAAATCCAGGAAATGAAAGAAAAAGATACATGCTTACGAGATATTATTGAGTCCGCCTAACTGAGACG
>CAYGVY010000103.1:0-4799 GCA_964353435.1 uncultured Thermoplasmatales archaeon
TACAGACATCCCCAAATATCGGTACTAACTCTGGGACTGCAGAGAGTAATGGATCGAAGATCTGCAGCATCTCAGGACTCAGTAATTACACAACATATACTTGGTTTGTGAACGCAACTGATGGAACATCTTGGACAAAAGAAACATTTACGTTCACAACCAAAGGATTACTCGCTGATGCTAGCTTTAATGCAAGCGTCGATAGTTCAGATCTAAGAACGAACAGTACCTATCAGGATTGGTATGAAAGTCGTAATGATAATCCACTGCTACTCACACTAGACACCAACAACATCGGGGGAAACCTAGGCAAGAAAGCAGCAATTAAAAATTTTGGTGTGAGCAAAAATGTTTATCTCACCCAAGAAGTTAGTTCACCACAATCAGGAACATTCAATGTTTCTTTTGATATCTATATTGATAAAATCGAAGATAACGCATACTATGATCGAACCGGCCATATCTACATCGGAAATAATTGGAATGGAGGGTATCCCTTAGATACAGCGCGAGAGCGATACGTCCTCCTTGCATTCTATGATAGTACTCCTGGTGATACTGGAAATGATTTGCAGCTAAGAGCTAGGACTTTGAGTACTACTGCACAATCATGGACCAATACATCATTATGGCCAACCGTTGCTTCCGGTTTATCATATGATACATGGTACACAATCAAGGTGGCTGTCAATTACCAGGCAGGTACCTATACTGTTACCATCAATGGTGTTACTACTACTTGGTCTAAAATGGATATCTATAATACAGCTACCGACCCTGCAATCTCATTCATGAGTTTCTCTGCAGATAGTAACGCCCGCGGCGACTTCTACGTCGATAACGTCCATTCACCAGCCCCTAACTAATGCGGGGGGAAGGCAACCATGGTAGAACTAGTGAAAATCTCAAAAACTGGGCAACTCTTGGAAATAAAAGAAGTCTCAGATAAATACCGCGACGAACCATTCAACTGGTACGAGAACTAACACGCGTTCTTTTCCTTCCTCTATTTCTTTTCAAACAATTAACAAACCATCTCTTCATCAGAATGATACAGTTATCATTTTATAAACGATACAACATCCCACCTTCAAAGATTGATAGCAATGGCATGACTACTCCTTCATCTCATCGCAGGATGCGCACTGTTCCTCATCGGCAGGTATTACTATAGAGCCTACTTTGAAGGCGACGATAAAACAAAAAAGCAGCTCCTCCTCGCAACCGTCTGTCTTTCCTTAAGCCTCATCCCTGATATCTTCTTAGGAACATATTATACCACAAACATCCTCTCATTTCACAGCCTCATGCCCTATCAAATTTTTGCCCATTTCATACTCATCCCAATAACAATTGTTATTCTTGCTCTCCTCCTCTTTCGATTCGATACGAAAAGAAAACCTCTCTGGATAATGGGGATAATTGCTTTAGCCCTGCATTTTCTCATGGATTTGTTCCTCCAAGAGGCTGGCCTCTTCATCTAAACAAAAAGAAGAGCGCTTGGACGAGTTCGCAACCTTCTTTTACAGCCTACACCCAGCATTTATTACGGCCTAGGCCGAAATAAAAAAAACAGTTAAAAGTGTTGACAAATAAGATTTCAAATCAGCTTCCTCGCATTATTAGTAAATAGGATTTATATTTGTGAGTTCCTAAGTCCCGACAGGAGCATACTTGTTAAGGGTTGACCGCCCTTTATGAGCTTTTACCAGTCGTAAAAGAAAATATCTTTGTTATTTCTTGTTTTTCTCCTTCACTTCCATAGAATCCATAAATGCTTGTATACCCATAAAGACGCCAGCGCCAAACATCTCTTTCGATAGATCTTTCTTTGATAATTCCTTGAGTTCTTCTTTTTTCTCCGACCAGATCTTCGGAAACGCTTCGTCGACCATCATACTCGCAAAGTTATCAGCGACCGTATCAGTAAGTTCCTCTGTGGGAATGTCTACATGAACGTTTTTCAATTCGTCATCATTGAAATTCTTGACACTCATTGGATCTTGAAAACATGTGTAGCACATGTGTTTCTTTGATGTTTTCAGCATTTCCTCCGGGCATTCGATATCTTTTCCGCAGCAATCGCATTTGACCTTGACGATGGTACTATTTTTGAAATCTTTCATTTTTACACCCCCTTGTTTTACAATCACATAAGCAGCAGTTCTTTTAAAAACGTGACGATAGAGGACATTCTAAAGAAATAATTTAGATTATTATATTGATGAACATTTGATAATCAGTTTTTTGTAGCGTTTGTCTTTAAGAACGCAATCACATCAGCAAAGACTATCTTTATATCTGGAAGATCTTTCAACTGATGTTTTAGAGAGTTGTTCCACGCGTTCTCAAATTTTGTTTTTCTAGAGATGACGTCGTTTATATCTATCATTAGATGTTTGAATTCACATTTCTTCTGAAATAAGACCGAATCCAAAGTCGTTTTTTTACTGAGGTACCAAATATCGTAGAGATCTCGTGGTCGTGTACGTTCAAAAAGTGCTCTGGTTTTTTCTGCGAACATTTCTTCCAATGAATATACTGTTGTTTGTATGTCAAGTTCATCAGAATATGTTTGAAGAACGGTTCTCTGTTGTAATGGTGACATAATATGTTCGTTTTCTTTTTTTGTGATGTCTAGTTTGATTTTTAAGTGGTTACCGGTTTTTCTGAGAATTCGAAAGTAGATGACGAAGAGATAGCCGTTTTCTACCGCCCCGGCTTGTATTTGCTCCGAAAAGCTGATGCCTGATTCGTTGTTCAATTTGTCAATAGTGTTCGTGATTTGATCTTTCATTTTCTCCAGGGTTATCCGTTTGAGGGCTGTAAAATCAAGATCGTCTGAGAATCGATAGCTTTTGAAGTAGCATTTTTGTAATCCTGTTCCTCCTTTCAATGCCATCTGAGGGAGATAAGCAAGCAGCCAGTTTTGTGTATAATCTCGTTCAATCGTACTGGTTGGTACTCCGTAGATGCGCGCGAGCGCTTTGATTTCGTTTTCAGGAATCATTCTAATACCTCCACATCTTCATTTATTATTAGTTTCCATTTTGCATTGGTGGTGGTGGTTGTTGGTTGCGTTGGATCAAGCATCAGGTAATTTCTTGTCTTTATAGGGGAAAGGGATAGTGGTATTCCTAGGGTGTCGCAGAGATATCCTAGTCTTCTAATAACGCCGGTGTTGTGAATGGTTCGTGCGTATTTGCTGAGTTTTTTTGTATTGTAGTTTTTTGTTCGTATTGCTTTTGCGACTTCGATGATACCGCCGCTGTTCTGTGGTTTATCCAGACAGTCGATGATGGTTTTTTCTTTGTCGGTGATCATTACTGGTATATCTTCAAACCAGACGTTTTCGGTGCCAAATATTTTTTCTTTTTTAATACGAACGATTTTATACGATATCCCGAAGATGGTAACGTCTTGTTTTTTCTTACGTGCGGTGGTTTGAATGAAAACGGTACGGGGGGTTTGTTCGGTGTATCCATAGTAGTAGAGTGCTGACCAGTAAGCTATGATGCAGGGTTGTACGATACTGGTTCCAAGGGCGAATTCGTGCAGGGTATATTGTCCTTTTTTTGCTCCCAGGGGGATGATCATATATTTTCCTTTTTCGATGCGTTCGATTTGGCCTTGCTTTTCCAATCGGGAGAGAATGACTTTCAGGACCGCTTTGTTGACGGTGCTTATTTTTTGTGCATCTTGTATAGTGAATGTTTTTTTGTTGGCAAGTTGTTCAAGTAAAGTATTTCTCATTTTTATACACCATAGTAAACATTTTTGTTAACTTTGGTGTATGTAATTGAGAATATTTAAGGGTTCCGATGGTCATTTCGACATACACATGTTTACTGGTAAATTCAAGTCCTCTGCCCGATAGGAGCATGCAATATTAAAAAGAAATAACTGCTCATCTGATATTCATAACAAACATGATTTGTTGAAAAATATTTTTTGTTTATCTTCATCAAACAGGTTAAACTATTTTGGTGAGAAAAAAAAGGGGCTCCGCTCCAGTCTTTTACTCATTTTTTTTCTTACCAAGAAGGACGACTTCGATGGCGATCTCTTCTAAAAGACGAGCTTTTAAGCGAGCTCCAAGGGTTCTAATACGGCCTACACCCAGTACATTAAAAATATCAAAAATTATCTAGAAGTATATGTAGGTAATGATCATATATATGCTTTTATTCCTACATAGTATGAAATGGAAGAAACTACCTGGGTTCACGAGATATTGAATATCTGTTTTAGTAATCTTATTTTGAAACCTGTTAAAACCGGTTTGTTTTTCTTGATGATTACCTCTGCAATACATTATTCTGCGGCTTTCCTGCGGCTTTCCTGCGGCTTTTGCGCCTTTGCTACGGCATAATATGTACCGCGTCCTGTAGTCTCCTGAGGAACCTTTCTAAAAAGGATAATTGCTGCTAGTGTCTCCTTCAATTATTTTATACAATATTATTCCAATGTACTCGTTCCTTAATCACCAACAAATCGCCAGAATCGCCAACAAAATGCCAAGTTACCTGAGGACATAATGAACACCTCGCCCTTTCCCTTGTGACTGCAACACACCTTTTTCCACCAATTCATTTAAATCCTTCCTCACACCCTCATCTGAAAGCTGAGTAAGTTCACGACACTCCTTATTGGTAATCCTTCCTTTCTCCTTGATATACATCACTGCTTTTATCTGCCGAGTGTTGTATTCCAATTTTGACACAATTTCTTTGATTTCCAAATGATCACCTTTTTTTTTGGGTCTGTTATTAAATTTGGTTACATTACTTTTTCATTAC
>CAYGVY010000104.1:0-4793 GCA_964353435.1 uncultured Thermoplasmatales archaeon
GCAGTACTCGGACGACTTTGTACTGCAGTAGCGAAACGTCTCCTGAACGGCGAAGAGATAGCCGTCATACATAGCGAGAAAGCGATCGTAACCGGTAAGAAAGATATGATTAAAGCACATTATAAACATGAACGAGAGGTTGGTACCTACCGGAAAGGTCCATTCTACCCACGGATGCCTGATCGGATATTGAAACGAACGATCCGCGGAATGATCCCCTATCAGGAGCCTCACGGGAGAACAGCATTTAAAAGACTGAAATGCTATATAGGAGTACCAAAGGAGTTCCAAGGAAAATCCTTTGAGAAGATCACCGCTGCTGAAAAGCACCCTGCTGATTATATGACGTTGCAAGATATATCACAATTTTTAGGAGCGAAGGTGTACTATGGCTAAGAAAGTTGTCAATACCACGGGGAAGCGAAAAACTTCGATAGCAAAAGCAACCGTGGCTAAAGGCGCTGGTCGTGTCCGTATTAACGATATGCCAGTTGAGTTTTATGAGCCAGCAATCGCTCGATGGAAGATCATGGAGCCACTGAAACTCGCAGAACACCATGCCAGCACGGTAGATATTGATGTCAACGTCAGTGGCGGTGGGTTCATGAGCCAGGCAAACGCAATACGAACCGCGATAGCAAAAGGCCTTGTGGAATACACCGGGGACCCTGCGTTACGCCTTTCATTCCTTGGGTATGATAGAGATTTACTCGTGAGTGACTCACGGATTAAAGAAAGTAAAAAGCCTCTCGGGCGTGGTGCTCGAAAGAAGAGGCAGAAATCATACAGGTGATCAAGTGATTATCCCTATTCGATGTTTTACCTGCGGAAAAGTAATTTCCTCTATCTACGATGAATATAAGAAACGGTGTGAGGTGTATCAGAAGGCGATTGCTGCTGGTGAAAAACCAAAAGAAACCCCGCAGAAGATTCTCGATGACCTTGGTGCAGAGCGGTACTGTTGCCGACGGATGATTATCTCTCAGGTTGACCTCCTCAAAGAAGCAGCGCCGTACGAATAAATCTCAACAATCAAAAAACAACTGTCCGCTGGGGCGTTGTAAAGGCTCACTCAAATTTTTTTTCTTTAAGGGCGTATTATTTTGATTACGTATTTGTATAAACTAATCATCGCCATGGTGAACAATCCTGCCACAAACCCTACCAATGCTAAGGTAATGGCAGTCATCTTTATCGCCTTACCACCTTAGAACAAAAAAGTTCGTGTGTGTGTTTTTCCGTGTTCATTGTCATTTTTCGCCTCTTCAAACAAATAATGATATATTATATCATGATATTATTTGTCATTGCTTGTATTTATAATTTTCCCGAAAAAATAACAAAAAACTCTCACAGCATCGCAAATAATATAACATACCATCACATATCATCACAAAGGGGTGAATGTGGATGCAAAAAACACTATTCGATTTCTTTGAACCTGATGGTGAAAAAAATAAGCGGACATCAACCGCAGCAAAATAAAAACAAGAGTTGTTCCCTTGTTAAATTTTAGGGGTACGATTCTCCCAGAGCCGCCACAACGCAACACACAAAACAACGGTAAAGAGAACAAAACACCCAAGAGCGATGTAAAGGTACATCGGATTTTGATACACAGCCTGAATAACTCCTTGTGATTGATCAACGACGAAACGACCACCCTCACCAGCTGTAAGCGACCCAGAATCAGAGGCGGTCTCCACGACATTAAGCTCTTTTCCCAGAGGAATCCCTTGGGCATTCGCAATTTTCGCCCTCATTAAAAAAGTCTGAAAGAAATCAGGCAGCCCCGGGGGTACCGAAACACCTTCAGCCCAACCATTCCCAGACTGAAGGAAATTGCCATTATCAACCAAGCCTTTACTCGACAACACCGCCTGATCACCCATCGTATACAGATTATATCCAAAATCCGTCACCGTCCCTTTAATGTACCAGATCAGCTGAATAATACCTATCCACAAAGCAATAAACGTCGTCGTAAACAGTATCACAATCTTCGTATTCTCCGGATGCAACAGACTCTCTCCCTTCCACGTTAGTTTATAGTACACCCACTTATGACCATCACGCTCAGTTCTTTTGATCAATCCGGCTTCATGCAATTTTGTAAGATGCTCATGCAACGTTGCCTTATTCAGATTCGAGACTTTCGCAATCTCATTCAAACCCAAATTCTTTCCATCAAGATTCTTGAGAATATCCAGTCTCGTATCAGACGCAAGTGCCTTGAATGTCTCTCGGTCCAACGTGATCTTTGTCATATTTCCTATAACCAATTATCTCTTACAACCTTTAAATACTGTATGTTTACGTTCGGTTTTTCCCAAACGATACATCTCCCCGTAGCGGCGATTCTCCCCTTATGAACAAAATGTAAAATTTTAAATCACACAGAGCCATTACCCCCCTCTTGTATGAAGAATGACAAACTTATCCAACACCTCAAAGAATGCGGAGCGATCAAGTTCGGACGATTCGTACTCACCTCAGGGGCAATCAGCGACTACTATATCGACATAAAGAAGGCAAGCACAGAACCAAAAATCCTCAAAATCATCGCACAACAGATGAGCGATTATACGAAAGGCTATGATATGCTCGCAGGCATGGAACTAGGAGCAGTACCCCTCGTGGTAGCACTCGCACTAGAAACCGGGATTCCTTATGTGATCATCAGGAAAGAAAAACGAGAGCACGGCACCGGAAAACAGATAGAGGGTGGCGATGTCAAAGGAAAAAGCGTGCTCATCGTCGAAGATGTCACAACCAGTGGCGGTTCCGTGGTAAAAACCATTCAGATTCTCCGGGAGAACAACGCAGAAGTCGAAAAAGTCCTCGTCGTCGTAGACCGGGAGACTGGCGCACGAGAGCAGCTCCAAAAACTAGAAGTCGAGTTCATTCCATTAGTCTCCGTCAGTGAAATCCTCAAAAACAAAAAACACTAAAAAACCATATTCGGATTAAAAAATAGATAGGGGAAAACTATGAATGTGTTAGTCGTTGGTGGTGGCGCGCGAGAGCATGCAATCTGCGATGCTATAGCTCGATCAGAACAGGCGACGCTGTATGCCGTGATGAATAACCTTAACCCTGGTATTGAGAATCTCGCTGTTGAGTACCTCCTGAAAAAGGAAACATTAGTAGATGATATTGTCTCCTATGCGAAGAAGAAAAATATTGATATCGCGTTAATCGGACCTGAAGCACCCCTGGAGGCAGGGCTCGCTGATGAACTGACCAAGAACGGCATCAAAGCGTGTGCTCCTAAAAAAAACGCGGCACGGATTGAAACCGACAAGGAATGGATGCGCAATCTCCTCACGAAATACAAGATTCCTGGGCAACTTCATCATAAAAGCTTTACCGACCCCAAGAAAGCAAAAGAGTTTATTGGAGAGCTCAATGCTCAGGTCGCGATCAAACCCATTGGTCTTACCGGTGGAAAAGGCGTCCATGTCGCAGGCGATCATTTCAACGGCACCGATGAAGCCATGGCCTATGTAACAGAAGTCATCCAGAATAAAATCGGTGGAGCTGCTAAAGTCCTCATCGAAGAAAAGGTGGTGGGCGAAGAATTTACCCTGCAAGCATTCACCGATGGATCACATCTTGCTCCACTACCAGCGGTACAGGATCATAAGCGGTTATTACCTGACGATAAAGGTCCAAACACCGGTGGTATGGGGTCATACTCCTGTGCCAATGGACTGCTACCATTTCTAACCCAACACGAATATGATGAAGGCGTCTCCATTTTAAAGAAAATCGTCAGCGCTCTCGCGAAAGAAAGATGCACATACATTGGCCCTATCTACGGACAGTTCATCCTCACCGGAAACGGAGTGAAAATCATTGAGGTGAACGCACGGTTTGGTGACCCTGAGGCCATGAACGTCCTCCCTTTACTAGAAACCGATTTCATGGAAGTCTGCACCGCTATGCTCGATGGAACACTTTCCAAAAAAGATATCCAGATGGTGAAGAAATCAACGGTCTGCAAATACGTTGTCCCCGAAGGGTACGGCATAAAAAGCATGGTTGGTGAAACAATAGACGTCAACGAGGATGCAATTCGACAAGTCGGTGCGATGCTTTTCTACGCATCCGTCAACAAGAAAAATAATCACATCATGACCAGTTCATCACGATCTCTTGCTGTCGTCGGCATTACCGATGAACTCGCAGAAGCAGAAAAGATCTGTGAGCAGGCATTAACCCACGTTCGCGGTGATCATCTCTTCATCCGCCACGACATTGGAACGAAAAAACTTCTTGAAAAACGCATTCGTCATATGAAAGAGATACGAGGAAGGAAATGAAACAAGAAATCTTCGTGTATTTTATTGGAACTGCGGGATCAGGAAAATCTACGTTAACCGCATCAATGCAACAATGGTGTAAAGAACGCGGGTTAGACGCAATCATAGTCAATCTTGATCCTGGCGCAGAAAACCTCCCCTATCAACCTGATGTCGACATCAGGGATTGGATCTCCCTGCAAGAGGTAATGGATGCAAACAAACTTGGACCAAATGGCGCACAGATCGCCTGCGCTGACATGATCGCACTCAACACCAATGATGTCAAGGAAAGCATCAACTCATTCAAAGCAGACTACATCCTCGTAGATACCCCTGGGCAACTGGAACTGTTCGTGTTCCGAGAAGCAGGAAAGTATACAGTGAAGTTCCTCAGCCCAGAAAAATCAGTGATTTGCTACCTTCTTGACCCTATGCTGGCAAAAACAGCATCAGGGTTTGTCTCACAACTACTGCTTGCGATCACCA